>CANGUI010000007.1 GCA_947457025.1 Flammeovirgaceae bacterium
CGTTCGTTCAATGCCTTGGCCTGCGCGTATTTGGACGCCTGGTACGTCAGCAAGTCGAATACGCGCGAGAAACTGTGCGTCATGGCTGGTCGGATTGGGGTTCCACATATAACACCTCGTAGAGAGTTTCGAAGTAGGCGGCAAAGTCGGGCAGGTTGTTATGCCGCGCCCCGGCAATGGCATGGAGGGTCACTTTAGTGGGATGAAGCGTTTGCAGCATCTCACTCTGCCGGAAGGAGATGAGCTGGTCTTTGGTGCCATGAATGATGTGCACCGCACACGGCACGGCCTTCAGGTACTGGTCGGTGCGGAGGTCATAGCGGAGCATCCATTTCAACGGCAGCCAGAAGGCGTAGCGCTGCGCGTTGTACAAAAAACTGAAATAGGGTGAATCGAGCACAAGCAGGCGCGGATGATTCCACGAAGCAACGCGGGCGGCAATGCCACTGCCAAACGACCTGCCAAAAACCACGATCTGCTGCTCGGGGTAGTGCTCTTTCAGCCAGCGGTAGAGAAACTGCGCATCCGAAAACAGTTTCTCCTGCGTGCGCTTGCCGCGGCTCTTGCCAAAGCCGCGGTAGTCCATCATGAAAAAGTCGTAGCCGTTGCTCAAAAAATCTTTCGCAAACTTGCCCCATCCTTTAATGCTGCGCGAATTGCCCTTGAGGTAATACACCACACCGCGGGCATGGGGCACTTTAAAGTGGATGGCATTGATCGTGCCACCGTCTTCCATCTCAAAGTTATGCTCCTGAAACGGAAACGGATACTGATACGTGAAGGTGTGAGCGAGGATCTCCGGCCGGAAAAAGAAAAAGTGCTGAAAGAAGTACACCGCGAGGCATACCAATCCATACCCTCCAATTACAAACAACAGAACTGTCACCATTTATAAAAAGTAAGTTGGACAAAAGCCGGCTGGCTTGCAAGTGCGCGGGAGAAACTTATGTTTCCATCACACACAGCCCCGCTAAAACCCAGCGTCACCATTGAGAGATGAGGCGGGCTTGGGGGGTGGTCTGCACCCTCGTTGCGGCCGCAGGGCGGTTCCGCAGGTTCAGGGAAGTGGCGCGGCTGGTGGCGCCTCGTTGCGGCGGCGATCGCGCAGCACCCAATACAGGCCATGCACATTTGTTTGCCACGTTGGTAGCAGGTAGGTTAGCATGATTTCTTCAACTAACTCTACTGTAGTGACCACTGCCGCAATGTAAAACCAGGTGTACCACGGTTCAGGGAGGAGAAAAAGGCTGCAGAAAAACCCGGCCTGCAACACCGCGGCGGCTTTGGCGAGATAGGTATGGAAACTTGTAATACGTCCATAACGCCGGAATGCATATGCCGTTTGAATGAAGAACAGTCCCAGTGGAATGGCGAAGGCAACCCATTCTTGCAGGAGAAAAGCGCTGTGGGCCTTCACGATGGCAATGACAGCAGCCAGCACGGTGAGGTCATCCCCGATGGAATCCAGACGCGTACCCAACACGCTGGTGACCTTGTACCCACGCGATAAAAAACCATCGATGGAGTCGGTGAAGAAGCTGAGTGGGAGCAACCACTTGAACCAATCCCACCGGTTGGTGAAAATCAGCACCAGCAACACGGGAAACGCAACCGTGCGGTAGAGCGTGATCAGGTTGATCCACAGGGCGGGCCCGCGGGCATACCTCAGATCGCGCAGCCGGGTTAAATTCACACCGTTATTCATCTCCGGTAAAGTACGCAATTTGGGAGGATTCAAAGAAAACCCGCAGGCCAGCCCCGAGCGGGCTCAAGGTGCGCCCCCGTTTGATCTTCTGGCTCACGTAAACCTCCGCCGCGCAGCTCCGTAGCTACCACGTCCGGCAACGCACGTTGAACAGCAAATGGATGATCGGCCCGCTTCTGTTTTCTTTGCAGTTGCGACAGCCCATGCAGCCCTACTACAACCAACTCTCACCGGCAGCCCTTTCGGAGCGCCACCTCGACGAACTGCTGGCCCTTGGGTGGTACCGCATGCACCAGGATGTGTTCACGACGTCGCACATCAAACGTGAAGAGTGGCAACGTGTCCATTGGTTGCGCTTTGCTGTGGCCGATTGCCGGCTGCGATCCTCGCACCGGCGGATGTTAAAAAAAGCAGAACGCTTTACCATCACGATAGAAGATGGCGCCTCCATCCCAGATGAACATGAAGCGCTCTATGCCCGGTACTACGAATCGATCGATTTTGACGGTGCCCGCAGCGTGGCCGACAGCCTGTTTGGAGAAGAGCCGCCCGGCCTTTCCATCTTTCAAACAAAAGCCGTGTGCGTGTCGGTGGGTTCGCGCCTGATCGCCGTGGGCTACTTCGATATTGGTCACGAAGCAGCGGCTTCCATTCTTCATTTTTACGATCCGGCTTACGCCCGCTACAGTCCAGGCAAACTGCTCATCCTGAAAACGCTGGAGTACCTGCGCCACCATCACTATACCTACTACTATCCTGGCTATGTGGTAGAAAACGACCGGAAGATGAACTACAAATTGTTTCTGGGTGCCGACCTCGCCCGGTATTTTGATCCCGAAACAACGCACTGGAAACCGCTGCCGCAACTGCCGGACTTCAACCTGCATTTTGCGTAACCTGCGGTGAGAGCAAATTTGCACCACTCCTCCCCGGCGTATTTGGCGGCGCCGGCGGAAATGAATACATTTCTTCATCAAAGCTGGTTATGAAAAATTACACCCACACGGCCCATACCCGTTTCCTGCTGAACGAGGTGCATGGCCTCTCCGATCTCTTTGCCCTGCCGCGCTTTCAGCATCTCACCACCGAACAGTGTTGGATGATGGTCGAGGCCGCCAAACAATGGGCCGACCGCGATCTCGCTCCCTTTTTTCAGGCGATGGATGCCACCCCCGCCACATACAATGGCAACGGTGGCGTAAAAACGCATCCCCACCTGCGCACGTGCATCAAAAACGGAGCCGATCAAGGGTGGATCGGAGCGGCAGCCCGCGAGGAACACGGCGGCATGCAATTGCCGATGATGATCTTTAACGCAGCCCATGCGCTCTTCAACTCCGCCAACAACAGTGCCGTGGGTTACCTGGAACTGACGGCCGGTGCCGCCGCCCTGATCAACAGTTTTGGTACACGGGCACAACATGAAAAATTCGTGCCGAAGATGTATGCTGGCGAGTGGCAGGGTACGATGGCACTCACCGAGCCCCAGGCGGGCAGTTCGCTCACCGACATCACCACGGCTGCCCACCCCATCGGCAACGGCTTCTATCACATCCGCGGACAGAAAATTTTTATCTCCGGCGGACAGCACGAGGGCTGCGACAACTTTGTGCACCTCACCCTCGCCCGCATCGAAGGAGCGCCAGCCGGGGTGAAAGGAATCTCGTTGTTCATCATCCCTAAATTCTGGCCGGAGGATGACGGCACGCTGACCTACAACGATGTTTTCTGTGCCGGTGACTTCCAGAAAATGGGGCAACGCGCCTACGTTACCACACACCTCGTATTTGGCGACAAAGGCCACTGCCGGGGTTGGCTTGTGGGCGAACCGAATAAGGGGCTCGCCTACATGTTTCAGATGATGAATGAGGCCCGCATCAGCGTGGGCATGGGCGCGCTGGCAGTGGCCATGGCCGCCTACCAGAATGCCCTCCAGTATGCACACGAGCGGCCACAGGGCCGACTGGCCAGCGAAAAAGATCCGCTGAAGCCCCCTACACTCATCATCCACCACCCGGATGTGAAGCGCATGTTAGTCACGCAGCGGGCCATCGTGGAGGGAGGCCTTTCTTTGGCGATGGAGTGCAACCGCCAGTTCGATTTATCGCATGCGGCCTCCGGAGCTGCCCAACAGGAGGCCTGGCTGCTGCTGGAAATCCTGACGCCCATCCTGAAAGCGTATGGATCCGAACAGGCCAACCGCTCTGCTGCGCTTGCCATTCAAACCTACGGCGGCTATGGCTTTACGATGGATTTCCCCGCCCAGCAATACTACCGCGACTTGAAAATTTCTACCCTCTACGAAGGCACCACCGGCATCCAATCGCTGGACCTGCTCGGCAGAAAAGTGGTGATGGAAAAAGGAAAAGCCTTACACCTGCTGTTGCAGCGAATGCGCGAAACGAGTGCAGCAGCCGGGCGCTACCAACCGCTTCAGGCCTATGCTACCCAACTGGAAACCGAGATCACGCGCATCGGCAGCGTACTCACCCACCTCAGCCAACATGCGGCAGCAGGCGATATCGACAGGTATCTGGCAGACGCTACGGTCTTCATGGAGATGACCAGCCTGGCCGTGATCGCATGGCAGTGGCTGAAGCAAGGCTGTGTCGCCTTTGAGCACTTGCAGAAAGGCACAGGCGAACAGCCGGCTGCCTTTTACGAGGAGATCGTACATACGATGAAGTTTTTCTACCGCTACGAACTGCCCCACGCAGCTGCCCACGCTGCCACGTTGCTGAATGAAGAATACCTCACCAACCCGGTGCAAACCGAATACCTGCGTGTTTCCTGATCCTGCCTGCCCAGTTTTCCATGCAACCCAAACGTTTTCCTTCTTTCGCCCTCCTGAATATCCTGATCACGGCCGCTTGCGGGTGGGCAATCACACCCGGTCTTGCACAGCCTGTTGATGCCGATCTGTTTCAGGCGCTGCGGTTCCGCTTCATCGGGCCGCATGGCAACCGCGCCATTGCCGTGGCGGGCGTGCCGGGCAACCCGCAGGTAAGCTACATCGGTGCGGCCTCGGGTGGTCTGTGGAAAACCGATGACATGGGCTTTCACTGGCGCCCGGTTTTTGATGGCCAGGATGATTCATCCGTCGGTGCGGTAGCACTCGCACCCGCTAACCCCAATCAGGTGTGGGTAGGCACGGGTGAGACGTTTCTCATCCGGCCGCATCATGCCGTGGGCAACGGCGTGTATAAATCCAGCAATGCGGGCCGCACCTGGAAACACCTTGGCCTCGAAAAAACCTTTCGCATCAGCCGTGTACTTGTTCACCCCACCGACACCAACACGGTATACGTAGCCTCGATGGGCCACACCCACGCACCGCAGCAGGAACGTGGCGTCTATAAAACCACGGATGGCGGCAAGACCTGGCAGCGCATCTTTTTTGTGAATGAGCTCACCGGTTGCTCAGACCTGGCGATCGATAGCAAAAACCCAAATATTTTGTATGCAGCCATGTGGCAGGTGGAAATCAACACGTGGAATCTGAAGAGCGGCGGACCGGGCAGTGGGATTTACCGTTCCCGGGATGGGGGCGCCACCTGGGAACCGCTGCGCAACGGCCTGGAAAGCGGCCCTGCACACCCGGTCGGTAAAACGTCTGTCGATGTGTCGTACACCAACCCGAACATCGTCTATGCGCTGGTGGAGGATAACGAACCGCGCCTTTACCGCTCAGCCGATGGGGGCGACAGTTGGCAGCTGATGCAGAAAAACCATTCCATGGGGCAGCGCGCGGGCTACTACACACGGGTGCGGGTATCCACGCGGCATGAAGATGAAGTATATTCCATTTGCGTCACCGTGCTGAAGTCGGTAGACGGTGGCAAGAGTTTCGTAAAAGACTTTTCACCCTATGCCGCCGGGGGCGACAACCATGACATGTGGTTCGATCCGAACATCCCCGACCGCATCATGTGTGCACATGATGCGGGCACTAACCTGTCCTTTAACGGCGGCAAAACCTGGAAGAGTATCAATCTGCCCATCGCGCAGATGTACCACGTGGCAGTTGATAATCAGGTGCCCTACTTTGTGTACAGCAACCGGCAGGATGCGTGGAGCTACCGCGGCCCGAGCCGAAACCTGGGCGGCTGGAACATCCCGCTCGGGCTGTGGACGGGTGTGGGCGGCTGTGAAAGTGGCTTTGCGCAGCCCGATCCCTTCGACCCGAACACCGTATGGTCGGGTTGCTACGATGGCGGTCTGGATGTCTTTGATGTTGCCACACAACACGCCCGCGATGTGCGGGTGTGGCCGGAAACACAAATCGGGCAGGCTCCCGCCCTGGCGCGCTACCGGTGGCACTGGAACTTCCCGCTTGTTCTTTCGCGTCACACGCGGGGGCGCGTGTGGGTCGGCAGCCAGGTCGTACACCAGTCGGATAACCGCGGCCAAAGCTGGCAGCCCATCAGTGATGACCTCACCACCAACGATAAATCGCATCAGCAAAACTCCGGCGGCATGGCCAGCGATAACCTCATGACGTGGGACGGATGCACATTACTCACCCTGGCTGAATCTCCGGCGCAGGCGAACGTGCTCTGGGCCGGCAGCAATGATGGCCTCATTCACATTACTCTCAACGGTGGCCAAAGCTGGCAGCGCGTGTCCGACAACCTGCCCGGCCTGCCGAAGTGGGCCACTATTCGCCACATCGAAGCCTCGTGGCATGCGGCCGGTACCGCATATGTGGCCGCACAAGCGCAGTACATCGGTGACTTTAACCCGTACGTGTACAAGACTACAAACTTCGGTGCGACTTGGAAACGACTGTCTATTCCGCTGCCCGCTTCCAACTCGAATTACGTGCATCAGATTGTGGAAGATCCAGGCCAGCGCGGGCTGCTTTTTCTCGGTACCGATATCGGGTTGTACGTGTCTTTTGACGATGGCCAGCAATGGACGCGCCTGAAAAGCAACCTGCCGCCGGCACCCGTGTATGGCATCACCATCCAGCCACAGTTTCGCGACCTGGTTGTGGCAACCTATGGACGGGGCATCTACATCCTGGATGACATCACCCCCCTGCGCGAGTGGAGCGCACAGGTACAGGAACAACCGGCTCATCTGTTTGGTGTACGCCCCACCTACCGGTTCCGCCAACGCGAGAACATCAAATCAGATGATGACGTTACCCCCGGCCAAAATCCGCCGGAAGGTGCCGCCATCAGTTTTTACTTTAATAAAAAGTCGGCCGACAGCATTTCGCTGCGGGTACTCAATGCCAATAACGAAGTGGTACAGCAACTACCAGTAAAAAACCAGCCCGGCCTGCAACGCGTGTGGTGGGATTTGCGGTTGGAGGATTACGTGCTCCCCAAGCTGCGCACGAAGCCCCGCGGCAAAGACTGGGTACAATTAAACGAAAATGGCGAGCGCAATATGTTTATTTATGATTTGGATATTGGCCCCGGCCTCACCGCGCCGCTGGTGCCGCCGGGCACGTACACCATCGTATTGAAAGCCCACGGCGCTGAATTCCGGCAGCCCGTTACCGTGCTGCGCGATCCTTCTACCCGCGCGAGCGATAATGATATTCAGTTGCAATACACACACGGCGCTAACCTGCACCGCGCGGTGAATACTTGCCTGAGCCTCATAGCCGATATGGAAAAAACGCGGGCACAGTTATTGAAATTCAAAGACAAAAAAGCGCTGGCGCAGGAAGAGAAAATCTACCAGCTCGAAGCCCGCCTCCACGATGTTTACGCTACCGGCGCGCGCATGGATATCTTCCGCAATCCGCCTCAGGTGCTGGAGCGATTACTGGCCATGTCGAAAGAAGGTATCGTAAGCAGTGCCGATTATCCGCCCACGGATCAACAGCGCGAGGTGTTTGCGTTGCAGGAAAAGATTTTGCTGGAAGTAGAAACGGCGTACAAGAACGTAAAGATCAGCCTCGGCAATAAAAAATAACATGCCGGGGTAGCCGATCTAACCTTCGGTTGAGGCTCGGACTTTGTGCAGCAAACGGTTCAGCTCACGGGCCTCCTGGCCGGAGATGCCACGTAGCGCGTTTACCCTCGCGTCCACCTCCACGTCCAGTTTTTTCAATAACGCAAGGCCCCTGGCGGTGATGCCGATATCCACCTGGCGGCGGTTGGTAGCGCACGGCTCGTGGGTAACGAGGCCCTTCACGCGCAGTTTCTCGACTAGTCGGGTGGCGTTGCTGCTGCGGTCGATCATGCGGCAGGTGATGTCTGCCAACATCAATTGCTGCGGATGTCTGCCGCGCAAAATGCGCAGCACGTTGCGTTGCTCGAGTGTAACGCTCAGCTTCTTGAGCCGAACAGCGTGGCCGTGGTACAAACACCCGCTGGTAAACATCACATTAATGGCCATTTTATGATGCTCATTCGCAAATTTCGTTTGCTGAATCTCCTGTTCTAACGCCATGCGTCAAAGGTAGGGGATTGTTGTATTTACACGTATTTCCCGGCATATCCGGGGCGAGTGGTTTACTAAACCCAGGCCACGCCTCGGTAAATGACCGAATAGCGCTAAATTTGATCACCGGACGTGCCGCACGAACATCCTACCATGACCGCACTTGAAAATATCCATCGTCTGCTGCAAGAGTATCGGGCATTGCTTCCGATGGGAGACGACGCCAGGAAGGTTTTGGAAAACAAATTCAGGATGGAGTTTAACTACAACTCAAATCACATCGAGGGTAACACACTGACGTATAGGGAAACGGAGCTTTTGTTGCTGTTTGAATCTACCATTGGTGAGCATACGATCCGCGAGTATGACGAAATGCAGGCACATGACGTTGCTTTCCGAATGGTAAAAACCTGGGCAAACGATCCAACGCGGGAGCTAACAGAACAAGACATTAAGGAATTAAATAAAGTCATCCTGGTAAAGCCATTTTGGAAGGAGGCGATTACGCCAGATGGGCAGCCTACACGGCGGCTGATTAAGGTGGGAGATTATAAAGAGCAACCCAACTCAGTTCGATTGGCGAACGGTGAGATTTTCGAATACACATCACCGATCGACACGCCCATCGAAATGGAAAAAATGGTGAGTTGGTACCGTAAAGAGCAAGTATCGATGGACCCGCTGATAATCGCTGCACTGCTACATTATCGGTTCGTTCGGATTCATCCGTTTGGCGATGGCAATGGCCGGATTTCGAGGTTATTGATGAATTATGTGCTCCTTCGGAAGGGTTACCCGCCAGTGGTGATTAAATCGAAGGACAAAAGCAACTACCTGCTGGCGTTGAGGCAGGCCGATGTGGGCGATTTAGATCGCTTCGTTGAGTACATCGCCTTACAAATGGTTTGGAGCCTTGAGCTTGCGATCAAAGCAGCTAAAGGGGAAAACATAGACGAGCCTGATGATCTGGACAAACGGATTGAGCTTGCGGTAAGGGCCTTGAATAAGCCCAATGTTATTACACAAGCGAAGTCTTCCGAGACGTCGCTCTTAGCGGTGAATACTGTTTTCTTACCCTTGGTTGAGTTTGTTGAGCATAAGCTGGAGAAAATCTTGCCATTGTTCATCAGCTGGGAGCGGATTGTGCAATTCAATCTGGGGGGTAACCCGTATGAAGTAAACGGGCGGACGGCTGACATTTCGGGCCTTAGGAACTGGATAGATGAACAGATGTTAACCCGCATAAATGAGGGCCTTTTTAATATTACCTATCATTTCAGATTGAGCGGTTTCAAAAAATTGGTTAATCCACAACACGTGGACATGAAATTCGAAGTTCTTTTTAACGAGTTTGACTTTTTTATCTCTACAGATCAGCACAACCCGGGAGGTTACGGCAGAAGGTTTGTATACGGACATGCTCCCGAAGAGGGCGAGATTGAAAGCCTTGGTAAGGTGCTAATCGAAAAAGTATTAGATGAAATCGACAAGGGGCAAAAAGGTGCTTCATGAGTCGCTCGCTCCGCTTCCAAACCGCCATTCAAAAATTCGAAAAGATGGGCGAGAAAACGGGGTGGTCTTACATTGTTTTTACCTCCGCGCAAGCGAAAAAATTAACGGAAAACCGCGTGTCGTTTCGCATCAAGGGCACGTTGGATGCCGTACCGATCCGGCAAGTAGCCGTATTGCCCATGGGCGATGGCCGTTTTATTTTACCGCTCAATGCCACGCTCCGAAAAAAGCTCGGTAAACAAGCGGGCGATAAAATCACGGTGTCGATCGAGGCAGACAAAAAGCCGTTGCAACTCGTGCCCGAATTTGTTGCGTGTTTGAAAGATGAGCCCGCCGCCTGGAAATTTTTTCAAACCCTGCCGCCCGGCCACCGGCGTTATTTCAGCAAATGGATCGCCACCGCCAAAACCGCGCCCGCCCGCACAAAGCGGATCGTGCAGGCCGTGATGGCGCTGGCCCAAGAACAAGGCTTTAGCGAAATGATGCGCACAGCCAAAAAACAAACCTTTTGATCGCGTATCTTTGGCCCTTTCTGCATGAGTTCCGAACGGTATCAGCAACGGGGTGTTTCCGCCAGCAAGGAAGATGTACACCAGGCCATCCAAAAAATTGATAAGGGCTTGTATCCGCGCGCATTCTGCAAAATCGTTCCCGACCTGCTCGCGGGCGATCCGGAATACTGCACCGTGATGCATGCCGACGGTGCCGGCACCAAGTCATCGTTAGCCTATTTGTATTGGCGGGAAACTGGCGACTTGTCGGTGTGGAAAGGAATTGCCCAGGACGCGATCGTAATGAACATCGATGACTTGTTGTGCGTGGGAGCTACGGGCCCGATCGTTTTGTCTTCGACCATTGGCCGCAACAAACACCGCATCCCCGGCGAAGTGCTGGCGGCCATCATCAACGGCACGGAAGAGGTGCTGGCGATGCTGCGCCACCACGGCCTTGAAATCCACAGTACGGGCGGCGAAACAGCCGATGTGGGCGACCTAGTGCGCACCATCCTTGTCGACAGCACGGTAACAGCGCGCATGAAACGCACAGATGTGATCGACAACCGCACCATTCAGGCGGGTGATGTGATCATTGGGCTGGCTTCTGCCGGACAGGCCGCCTACGAGAATGAATATAACGGTGGCATGGGCAGCAATGGCCTTACCTCCGCACGCCATGATGTGTTCGCCCACACCTACGCAGCTCAGTATCCGGAAAGTTTTGATCCGGGTGTGCCGGACAATCTGGTGTACGCCGGCACGTACCGCGTTACCGATCTGCTGCCGGAGGTACCCGTGAACGTCGGCAAGCTGGTGCTGTCTCCTACCCGCACCTATGTGCCCGTGGTGTTGCCGATCCTGCGGGAATTCCGCCATCAAATTCATGGGCTGGTGCACTGCAGCGGCGGTGCACAGACTAAAGTATTACACTTCATCGAGCAGGTTCATGTGATCAAAGACAACCTGTTTAAGGTTCCGCCGCTCTTCCAATTGATTCGCGAGGTGAGCGGAACGGCCTGGCACGAAATGTACAAGGTCTTTAACATGGGGCATCGGATGGAGATTTACACGCCTCCCGATCATGCGGATGAAATGATTCAGATTTCGAAGTCGTTTGGTGTAGATGCGCAGGTTGTCGGACGTGTAGAAAAGAGTGATCGTAAGAAAGTCACGATCAAAACCCCGGAAGGGGAATTTGTCTATGAATAAACAACACCTGCTCTCGATCAACCTGACCAGGTGGCTCTACGCCCTTTCCATGCCGGGGATATTCATCATCTTGGTATGCGGACTTTTTCAGGTGGGCGAGCCGGCCGGGTTCTCCGCCATTATAGGCATGGTGCTGCTGACCGCTACGTTGCTCCCGGCGGCATGCGCACGCCTTGGGTGGTGGACGGGAAACGACATCCTGCGGTATTTACTGCGCCACCAAAAACACCTGGGCATCACCAGCGGATTATGGTTCGTGGCCCACGGCATGGCAAGCGGACTATTCTTTTTCGACCGCACTCAGCCCTGGTGGCCCCAGTTTACGGTGGAAGCGCTGCATCCCGTCTGGCTGCTGATGCCCGTTATGGTGCTGATGCTGATCACCTCCATCAACGCCGTGCAGCGCCGGCTCGGCAGCAGCTGGAAGGACATCCATGCCCTTGTGTGGTTGCTGCTTATCCCGATGATGTTGCATGGCAACCTGGCGATAGCCTTTTTTGAAAAAGAAGATTTCGCCCCGGCGACTTTCTTTGTGGTGACGCGGGTGGGCGTTGCGCTTTACGAGGCCGTCCGGTTGCGGAGTTTTCGGCGTATCCGCTGGGTGGTGCTGAGCATTGTGCTCATTTCCATCTACTATGCGATGATGGGGTGACTCGTCAGAATGACTGTGGAAAAGCGATGTGTGTTCCGTGGCTGGTGAACCGGCTTACGATTTCTTGACAACATCTTTTACCAGGTCCTTCAGCGGATCCCAGAGTTTCACATCATCCACAATGTCTTGCAGTTGTATCGACAAAGCCCGGGTGGAGATCTGGATCTCCCGCAGCGAGATGCCCAGCGAGAACATCATGAGCAACAGAGATGCCCCAAAAATATATTTCGCGATGACTTGTTCGTGGTTGAACAGGAAGAACATGCACAATACACTCAGAAAGAGCGATAAGATGGACAAAAACTGCATGTCGCGAATGAGGCGCAGCCGAACCTTCAAATTACGGATTTCCTGAGCCAATCGTGTCTGGGGCTGGTTGCGGTACTCATCTGCAAGCTTGCGGATCAGAGAGGCTACGGCCAGAAACCGATTGGTATAGGCGAGCAAGATCAATGACACCGTCGGAAAAAGCAGCGCAGGCGTCGTGAAGGTCATTTCCATGGGGCAAATATCCTGCTTTTTGCATTACCTGGCCGACAAAACAGAACCTGAATGTCAAATTGCCTAGTGATGGGTTCCCCGATTTACAGGCCGACACGTTGACTCTTGCGTTGGTCGTTTGTTATTTTGCGTATGGACATTAGAATTGTTTTACTGGCCGCTGTCATGGTGATCGGTTGTCGGGAGCAAGTTTCGGACAGTGATGTTTCTCCCGATCAGGGGACTCTAGCCTCGGTACGAGGGGGCATATTCTCTTCGGAAAAGCAACGATTTGGATTAGATACCCTCGCTACCGGGTTGACTAATCCATGGGGTCTCGCTTTTCTGCCGGATGGGCGCGTGCTGGTAACTGAACGAGGGGGTGAGATTCGGGTGATTCAAAACAACCGGCTCACAGCGGATCGCATCCAAAATGTACCTACCGTTTATCGCAACGGCCAGGGTGGACTGCTGGACATCCAACTGCACCCGGACTATGGCAACAACGGGTGGATCTACTTTTCATATAGCAAGGCGGGTAACGGGGGTGGCGGTACAGCGTTGGGTCGTGCCAAACTTCAAGGTACTGCATTTATCCAAGTGCAGGAGCTTTTCGTGGGGCAGCCATTCAGTACCAGTGGTCAGCATTTCGGCAGTCGCATCGCCTTTGACGATGCCGGATATGTGTACATCAGCACGGGCGACCGCGGCAATCCGGCTAACGCACAGAACCTGAACAACCACTGGGGAAAAGTAATCCGCCTGCACGATGACGGGCGCGTACCGTCCGACAATCCGTTTGTGGGCACGGCCAACGCGAGGCCGGAAATCTGGAGCTACGGCCACCGCAATGTGCAGGGTATGGTGTTCGATGCTGGCGCCAACATTCTCTGGGCACACGAGCACGGACCGCAGGGGGGAGATGAAATCAACCGCGTGGAGCGCGGCAAGAATTACGGTTGGCCTACGATTACCTTCGGCATCAACTACGATGGCACTCCGATTACCGGCGAAACCCAGCGGGCCGGCATGGAGCAACCGGTGCGCCAGTGGACGCCATCCATCGCACCTTGCGGCGTAACCATGGTTACCAGTGCCCGCTATCCGAACTGGCGCGGCAACCTGCTGGTGGGTGCCCTGGCGTTGCGCCATGTGGCACGCGTTGAGGTGGATGGCAACGGCACGTATCTGCGCGAAGAGCGGCTGCTGAATAACTACGCCCGTTTTAGATATGTCGCGCAAAGCCCGGATGGGTATATTCATGTTGCCACTGAGAGCCCGGGCCTGGTGGTGCGGCTTGTACCAGCGGATTAATACAATTGTCGGAAATACCTGCCTGAATTCTTCTTTCAATCTGGCTGTTGAGAAATTTTACGGCTAATCCCTTCGGGCCCCGATCGGCTAACATCAACTGCACGTGTTTACCCATTTATCAAAAAGAATTCAGGTGGCATGCGTAAATCTCCTATTTTCGAAACGCTAAAAAAACCTATGCGATTCTATCTTCTCCTCTTTTGCCTTATCGCCGCTTGCATCGGCTACAGCCAAAAAAAGACAACACCGTCTGCGCCCATTGCTAAAAAGCCGCTGGATCACACTGTTTACGATGGCTGGAAAGAAATACCCTACCGGGCGCTGACTCCGGATGGCAACTACGCCGCCCTGCTCATCAACCCCCAGGAAGGTGACGGCAAGGGAGTTTTTCTGCACCTCAAAACCGGGGCCGAAGATTCGGTGCAACGTGCGGCTGAGGTTGCACTAACCTACTCCAGCGAGCACGCCCTGTTTAAGATCAAGCCGCCCACCCGGCTGGTGAAAGACCTGCGCAGGCAGAAAAAAAAGAAAGAAGATCTGCCAAAAGATTCGCTTGGCATCTACACTTTCAAAACCCGCCGGACCGTACGCATCCCCGACGTGAAGACCTTTAAGATCCCTGAAAAGGCGGGCGCTTGGGTGGCCTACCAGCTCGAAGCAAAAGTGGAGGCAAAGCCAAAGGCCGATCCGAATGCAAAGCCGGACGAAAAGAAAACTCCAGCTAAAAAGAAAAAAACAAATACAGATGACAACGGCTATACGCTCGTGCTGCGCGAATTGGCAAATGGCCAGCAAACAACGTTCGGCTATGTGAAAGATTACACCTTTGCCAAATTCGGTCAGGGCCTTCTCTTCAGCACCACCGGCAACGATAGCACACTAAAAGCAGGCGTGTATTGGTATGATTTGGCCGCACGCCAGCTCCAGAATCTGCACGAGGGGAAACCAAAGTTCAAATACAAGGGACTGGCTGTTAGTGAAGATGGGAAGCAGGTAAGTTTCCTGGCCGACACCGACACTACAAAGGCGCTCATTCGCAACTTCCGGTTGTTCTATTGGATGCAGGGTACACAGCCAGCCACGGAATTTGATATAAAAAGTACGTTCAGCATTGCCCCGAACTGGCTGATCAGTGAACACTATACGCCCTTGTTTTCCAAAGATGGCTCAAAACTATTCTTTGGTGCGGCGCCGCAGCCGGTAGTGGCCGACACCACGTTGCTGCCCGAAGAAATGGTGCAGGTGGAAATCTGGACGAGCGATGATGAGCAAATCTATCCGCAGCAAAACCGCCAGTTGGAAAATGAAAAGAAAAGGTCGTACGTGCACGTGATTGACTTACGCCCCGAGGGGCGCCGTATCCGCAGCCTCGGCAGCCCCGAAATACCAGACGTCGTGATCGGAGACGAGGGCAACGCCTCCGTGGTGCTCGCCAAAACTGATCGCCCCTACCGCAGAAGCTACAACTGGGACCCGATGACGCGACAGGATGTGTATGTTTTTGACCTGAAGAACAACGTGCGCAAATCCATCGCAACGGCACTCGCCGGCAATGCCTTGTTGTCACCCAAAGCCAATTTCGTTTTCTGGTACAGCCCACCTGATACCACCTGGTTTAGCTACGCCTTAGCGTCCGACAAAACCGTGAAACACACTATCCCCTACCGCCTCGCGGATGAGGAAGACGATCACCCCGATTTTCCGAATGCCTACGGCGCGGCGGGTTGGACTGAAAACGACAACTGGCTGGTTGTGTATGATCGCTACGACCTGTGGGCACTGGACCCCACGGGCCAAAACGTACCCCGCAATCTTACACAAGTGGGGCGGCAGGAAAAAATTCAATTCCGGTACCTGCGGCTTGACCCCGAGCAGCGCTACATCGACACCCGGCAGGAACTGCTGCTTTCGGCCTTTCATGAAGATACGAAACAAGCCGGCTACTACCGTTTCAATTGGACTACCGGTACGCTGACGCGCCTGCTCATGAGCGACCACCGCTATGCATACATCACAAAAGCCAAACTTGGAAACCAGTACCTGTTCACCCGCGAATCTTTTCGTGAGTTTCCCGACGTCTGGACAACAGATGGAACTTTTATAAGTGCCAGACGGCTCACCCAGGCCAATCCCCAAATGAAGAATTACCTGTGGGGGTCCGTGGAAATGGTGAGCTGGACTTCCCTCGACAACCTCCCCCTGAGGGGACTGCTCTACAAGCCTGAAAACTTCGATCCGAAAAAGAAATATCCGCTCATGGTGTATTTCTATGAGAAATACGCAGATGACATCCATGTACATTACGCCCCACGGCCGATTCGGTCGTACATCAATTTTTCGCTCTATGCCAGCGATGGCTATCTGATTTTCGTGCCCGACATCGTCTACAAAATCGGATATCCGGGCGAGAGCGCGCACAACTGCATTTTGCCCGGGGTTACGCAATTGATCTCGCAAGGCTTTGTAGATGAAAAGCGCATCGGCATCTCAGGACACAGCTGGGGCGGCTACCAGACTGCCTACCTCATTACCCGCACCAATTTGTTCCGGGCGGCGGAGGCTGGTGCGCCGGTGAGCAACATGACCAGCGCATATGGCGGCATCCGGTGGGAGAGCGGCCTGAGCCGAATGTTTCAGTATGAGAAAGACCAGAGTCGCCTGGGCGGCTCGCTGTGGCAAACCCCATTGCGCTACATCGAAAACTCTCCCCTCTTTTTTGCCGACAAAATTGAAACGCCGGTCCTCATGATGCACAACGATGCTGACGGCGCCGTGCCTTGGTACCAGGGTATTGAGATGTACATGGCCCTGCGCCGGCTCAATAAACCCGTTTGGATGCTGAATTACAACGGACAGGGACATGGGCTTACCCAACGGCAAGACATGCGCGACTTCTCCATCCGCATGAAGCACTATTTCGATCACTTCCTGAAAGACACCCCAATGCCCCCATGGATGAAGAAGGGCGTGCCGGCTACCGAAAAGGCGATAACCACCGGTTATTGATTTTGCCCTGCCTTTGCCCCAGGATGTCGCGCGGAAAACCGCCCCCCTTTTGGGATTAGACTGCCTGTCCCATGTAAGAAGCAGGGGTAAAATTGTTTTTTGCTGAATTTCTTACACCCACGTTATTCTTTCGTTAATACCACCGGGCGCCATTGAACCGCACCCCTGTGATTTACGTTATTTGCCATATCAACCAACCACTACAACATGATTAAATCACCTAAACTGGCTATCGTCCAAAGTTTGGATGCGATGGACCATGTGCAAATGGAGGAGGTGCTGACCTATATCAAAGGTCTGCTCAACCATCCGAAGCGAACGGAAAACTACAACAACTTTAAACGCGAGGCGATGAAAGAGATTCGCCAGGCGTTACGGAAGGAAAAAAAGCAAAAGGCAGCCGCTTAATACTGCGCTACCTTTTTTTCGCCTGCTCGTGCAGGTGTAGCATTCCTTTCTCAATCTCAAAAGCCATCCCGGCACCTGCGGCGCTAACTCCGCGCAGCTACGCTATCGGCGAAAAATGACAGAAGTCATATCCGCTGACCGTCAAAATCATCTTCCTAACCCGGTAAAATCATGTTCTGAAGGCACACATGAGGCCTAATCTGGTGATGCTATTTCAATACCAGACCACTTAACCGGGTACGCCATGCACAACACAACGCTCTCGCTGCTGCTTACCGCAGTTCTTAGCCCCCTTGCTCTCTTCGGCCAAATAACCTATACCCAGACACAGGAGACAACGCTAACCATTGCGGGCACATCTACGCTTCACGACTGGACGATGACGTCAACCGCTGCCACATGTCAGGCAGACTTTGCCTTCCAGGCGGATGGATCACCCGCCGGCCTCAGCCGTCTCGTTGTTTCACTGCCGGCCGAAAGTCTGAAAAGCCATAAGGATGCCATGGACAAAAACGCGTATAAAGCGTTGCGAACCGACCAATTCAAAACCATTACCTATTCGATGCTGACGACCAATATACAGGGCCCGATTATTCAAACTACCGGTAACCTGACCATCAACGGCACGACCCGAAAAATCGACTTACAGGCCACCTGCCAGCGCTTGTCCGAATACACGCTGCACTGCACCGGCAAGAAAGAATTGAAAATGTCTGACTACAAAGTGGAGGCACCCAGTTTCATGTTTGGTACGATTAAAACCGGCGATGCCATCACGCTCTCTTTTGATGTGAAACTGGCTAAATCCTCATCCCCGAACGCGACAATTAAATAACCCTAATTATACACTGTATGAAAACACCATTTTTTACACGCACACACACGCTGTTTGCAGGCCTGCTGTTTTTTGGTTTCGCCGCCTTTGGACAACAGGCACCGATTCAGTTTTTCCGCCCATATGATCAGAATGGGATTAACGTTTTCGAAACCACCAAAGACGATACTGTTGCATACGACGGTTTTAAGTTTCGTATCGGCGCAAGCTTTAAACAGCAGTTTCAGAATCTAAAACACGAAAACGCCGTTACTGCACTCAATACGCCTACGTCGCTGGTTCCCATTGGGGGTGGTTTCAACCTGGCCATGGCCAATCTCAACTTTGACGTGCAATTGGCAGACGGTGTTCGCGTCAATCTGGTGAGTTACATGTCATCCCGCCACCACCCCGAATTCTGGGTAAAAGGCGGATTCTTCCAGATTGACAAGGTAAGTTTCCTGAACAGCGAATGGATGAATAAACTTTGGAAAAACTTAACCCTGCGCGTCGGCCACTTCGAAGTAAACTATGGCGACCAGCACTTCCGCCGCAGCGACGGTGGCAATGGTTTATACAATCCCTTTGTTGAAAACCTGATCATGGACGGATTTACTACCGAAATTGGTGGTGAACTGTATTGGCAGAAAAACGGCGTGATCGCGATGGTTGCCATGACCGACGGCGAGATTCAGGGGAATGTAACCCGCCCCGCAGACCGGAGCCCTTCGTTCTACACCAAGCTTGGCTACGACAAGCAAATTACTGATGATTTACGCCTGCGTTTAACCGGATCCTTGTATACCAAAAGCTCTTCCATCCGCAATACCCTTTTTGCTGGCGACCGCACCGGTTCGCATTACTACCTCGTAATGGAAAACAACTCCGCAACAGTAGCGGCAAACTTCACCAGTGGACGCTTTAATCCTAATGTAACCGACAACGTGCAAGCCATCATGATAAACCCGTTTGTAAAATACAGAGGATTGGAAGTATTTGGCACGTACGAAGCAGTGCAGGGGAAAAATGCCGTCGAAAATGGGGAGGTTCAACCCGCAAGCCCAACCGCAACACAATTGGTCAGTTTAGGGAACCGCCAATACAATCAACTCGCTGTTGATGCTATCTATCGCTTCGCGAACGATAAGTTCTATGTAGGTGCACGTTACAATACGGTAAACGGCCCGTTCCTGACCGGGCAGGTGGGCAGTGGTGCAACACCCAATCAGGGCACCCGCACAGACGTACAGGTAAACCGCACTGCCTTTGCCGCCGGATGGTTCCTGACAAAAAGCGTCATGTTCAAGTTCGAATACGTAACCCAGGAATACAAAGACTTTCCCACTGGCACCATCTTCGAAGGGGGCAAATTCAACGGCTACGTGCTGGAAGGCATCATCGGTTTCTAAACCGAGCCATCTCATTCAGGGCGAGGTTCACTACCTCGTCCTGAACTTTTTCATGTCAGTTTGAAGTTGTACATTCGGATGCACTCATGAAAATCACCGCCACGATCGTTCTGCTGATGGCTTTCAGTTTCGGCTTGTTGTCATTTCGCCCTACAGTCGAGAAACCCGTTCGCGTGCACCGGTGGATCGTACAACCGGCCAGTACACTTCGGGTAACCGGCAAAACGAATGTAAACAAATTCAGTTGCCAGATTCAATCCTATTGCGGAGCTGACACGCTAATCCTGCAGGATCAAGGCACACAGCCACCGCGGTTTCTGAAAGGTGATGTGTGGCTCGAGGCAGCCGGCTTCAGTTGTGGTAACGCCATGATGACAAACGACTTCCACAAAACCATTCAAACAAAAGCATACCCGCAAATTGCAATTTCCTTTGTCTCGCTCGAGCGTTTTCCTTCCTACACTTGCCGCAACGAGTTCATTAAAAGCAATATGGTCATCGCCCTGGCAGGGGTAGCCAGGACATTTGAGGTGGACTGTATAATTGAGGCCGAATCCAACGGTGTTTTTCACTTGGTCGGCAACCGCTGTTTTCAATTTTCCGATTTCAATCTTGAAGCGCCCTCCCGAATGTTCGGGATGATCAAAGTAGAGGAAGCGTTGGACGTGAGTTTTCACCTCGTGCTCCGCGGTTCATAACCTTTTTTGCCATCCCCGCAGCATATTTCGGGCGCGGGGAAGCAGCCGTAGTATGCGCTGCCCATTCGTTTCTACGTGGGCTTCGGGGCACTTCGTTCATGCTGAATAACCGACCACCCCGGCTGTGCAAACGTCTCGCTTGTGCCTCCTCTGATCAAACGAAATAACTTAATGCGATCAGGTCCTTTCATTTCTCGAAGGATTTAAATGTCCAAGCGGAACGATTGTTCCAGATAAGGCTGTGCTGCTTTACCAATTCCGGATGGCAAAATTACTTTGTAGGCAAACCTCGGATGATCAGGGGCCCAATTACCTGTTGACAACCGGAAGTTTGATCTGATCCATATAAAACTTCATACGGGAATGCCGCGTATCCAGTAGAGTGATGCGCTCAATGCAATCGCGTTTATGGTGATAGAATACCTCTACGTAGTCCTGGCCCAACAGGTACAGGTTCACCTTGTACCCATAATAGCGAATGCCCATCACAAAAGTGCCCCGATTATAAACATACTGAATCTGATCGGCCAGCGACTTTACGAAGAACCTCTCCATTTCTTTCACCCTTTAAAGATAGCACGTCTTCAAACGGATTTCAAGTGGGGCTGCGCGCATATTCAGATGCACCCGGCCGTGCGCCGCTCGCGTATACGTTCCTTCTGAAAATACTGTTACGCCCATACTTAAAAGCTGCATTCACGTGTTAAAATAGTATCATTCATCATCAACATCAGAAATCATATTTATAGTTGATCACCGGAATGAAGCCAAGGCCGAACTCACGTTGAATGCCTTTTCTACTGGCATTGTAATACTCCACCACTACGCTTTTGTGATTGGTTACGTTTTGAATGTCAAGACTCAACTTCCAGGAGGACTTCTTTTTGTTCTTTTGAATATACACC
>CANGUI010000008.1 GCA_947457025.1 Flammeovirgaceae bacterium
AATACGCTGCGCGATTCTGTTTTGGGAACTGATTATCGCCGTACAGCATCCGAAGCAGAGATCAATCAAATGAAGAACCTGATGCTGGCCGACCTGCAGGCCGGAGCCCTGGGATTGTCAACAGGATTGGAGTATGATCCGGGTATCTATTCCAGCCCGGAAGAGGTATTGGCATTGAGCGGAGACTGTGCCCGGCAAGGTGGCCGCTACATCAGCCATATCCGTAGTGAAGACCGCTATTTCTGGTCTGCCCTGAGCGAATTGCTCACCATCGGACAGAAAACAGGTATGCCTGTGCAGATCTCCCATACAAAACTGGCCATGAAAAGCCTCTGGGGAAAATCGGCTTTGCTCATCGCCAAACTCGACTCCGCCCGCCACGCGGGCGTACAGGTGACAGCCGATGTCTACCCGTATACCTACTGGCAATCGACTATGAAAGTCCTGTTTCCCGAACGGAACTTTCAGGATGAGCAGGCTGCCACCTTCGCGCTGACCGAACTGACCACCCCCGAACACGTGGTCATCAACAATTTTTCGCTCGATAGTAGCTATGAGGGAAAGACCCTGGCTGAGATTGCGGCCTTGCGTAAATCGACCGGACCAAAAACGCTGATGGACTTGATCGCCGAGGTCGACCGGAAGAAGGGGGAGGAAAGTATCCTTGCGGCCAGCATGGCAGAAGAGGATATTGCTGCCATCGCCTCATGGCCTTTTGCCAACTTTTGCTCAGATGGTTCAGCTACAAGCCGACACCCGCGCGGGTACGGCACCTTTACACGCGTGCTTCGCCAATATGTGCGCGAGGAGAAACGTTTACCGCTGGAAGAAGCCATACGGAAGATGACCAGCCTGGCAGCCACTAACGTGGGCATTAGCCGGCGCGGCACCATTAAGGAGGGCTGGTATGCTGACCTCGTCCTTTTCGATCCCCGCTCTGTTGCTGACCAGGCCACACCGGAAAGACCGCAGGAACTTTCAAAGGGCATCTATGCCGTGTGGGTGAACGGGCAACTGGTGTTTGGTAATGGCCACCCAACCGGACGCTTCCCCGGAGCGATCATCAAACGGGAGATGCCCAAATCGCAGAACTCATTGCCTGAACAGTTGTAAAAATCAGACGCTGTACCTGTTGCTCTCGTCTTCCCCACGGCAACAGTTCCGTTCCAACTCAGGAACAAGCTAATTCGGATTTCTATCGGACTCCCCTGTTGTACCAGCCCGCAGATCTTCCATTTCACCCATCTGATTCAAATACTGAAAAGTAAGCAGCGCCTCGGCCTCGTCTACTATGCCAATCGCTACCCCCACATGTACAAGAACATAATCACCTACCTGGGCTGCTGGTACCAGGGCCAGATTGACCTCTTTGCAGATGCCCCCAAACGAAACGTTGCCGACCTTGAAGGTCTCATCCACCTGAGTGGATATCGATGTAAGCTTACCGGGAATTGCAAGGCACATGTGCTATTCGATATGGGTTGCCAGCCGTAGTTTGATAAAGGGACGATCGGTTGCCTTTTCCGCCTCACGCTGAAGAGTATCGTATACCAACTGACCAAAACCAATACACTCATCATTGGGCGACAGGTGGCGATGCCAGTACAGGTCAAATTTCGTATCCAGCAGGCGGTTGGCTAAATCCACCAGCAAGGCATTTTGAAATACGCCTCCACTACATGCGATTTTTCTGACGTTAAACCGCTCGGCCACGCGCGCAATCCACCATACCAAATCTCGGTGGAAGTTCAGCGCAAGCTGCGCACACGGTACCCCTGCCAATCGTTCATCCACTAACGTATTGATAGCCTCGTTTAATGAAAAACTCCTGCCCCCCAGCCATCGCGCCCGAGGCAAAACCGGCTCCACACCGGCGGTTCGCGCCAGTGCTTCTAACTTCAGAGCGGCTTCACCTTCATACGTAGAGCAATCACACACGCCCAGCAGCGAGGCGACCGCATCAAACAAGCGCCCGACAGACGAGGTTTGCAGCGCGTGGGGTTCGTGGATCAGTTGCGTGTAGATCTTCCATTCTTCTCCCGTAAACTTATCGCGCAGCAGCGCATCTGCTTTCGGATTGTGTTTACAAAGACCGAGAGCACTCAGGCGCGGTTCGCGCGATGCTTTGTCGCCCAGCCAGTGATCAAAATAATCCAGATGGTGCACGCGGTTGAAGTGACCATTTTGAAACAGGAAAAACTCTCCTCCCCAGATATGGCCATCATCGCCCCAGCCGGTACCGTCCCACACAACACCCAATACGGGTTCATTTACATTCAGCAGTTCGTTCTCCGCCAGCACTGCTGCAAAGTGTGCATGGTGGTGTTGCACTGATTTCAGCTCACAGTTCCACTCTTTCGCCAACTGCTGGCCCATCAAGGAGGAGAAATATACGGGGTGGCGATCGATTAAAATTCGTTGCGGCCTGGTTTGCAGCACCCCCAGCATGTGCTGCAGCGTGTGGCGATAGTTCTTCTGCGTCTCGTAATCTTCAAGGTCGCCCAAAAATTGACTGGCGTACAGATTCTTTTCATGCGTGATGGCGAATGCACTCTTCAGGTCCGCACCCATCGCGAGTGTGGCCGGCACGGCCGCCGGAAATACGTGGGGCAAAAGCGTTGGTGCCATGCCGCGCGATCTTCGCAAGACCATTCGTGTACCGGTATCTGGCGTAAACTGCCATACACTATCGTCCTGCGGAACTACGATTTCACGGTTGTGCATCAGAAAGTAATCAGCAATAGGGCTCAAGTGCGCCAGCGCTTCGCTGTCGCGGAAGAAAATAGGTGATCCGCTCACATTGCCGCTGGTAGCTACCAACGGGTGCGTGAGGCCGTCCAGTAACAACTCCAGCACTGGCGCGTACGGCAGCATCACCCCGATGCACTGCAAACCAGGAGCGATTTGTTCAGCAGCCAGGCCACTACCGGGTTTATCTATCAGCGGCAGTAGCACAATCGGCGCAACAGGTGAACACAACGCCATCGCCGCTTCACCTGACACGTGCACATCTTTTCGAAGTATGTCCAAACTGGGGTACAATAATGCAAAGGGCTTGGCTGGTCGGTGCTTTCGTTCGCGCAGCGTAGCAATGGCCCCGGCGTTTGTGGCATCCGCCAGCAGGAGGTACCCGCCAATGCCCTTCACGGCTAGTATGTTTCCCGCAGCCAACCGCTCGTGCACAAAGATAACACATGCTGCCGGCTCGGTAACCTGGATGAGGTGTTCGCGATCCACCACTCGTAATTCGATGGCACATTGCGGACAGCTATTTGTCTGCGAAAAATACCTCCGATCAAACGGATTATCATATTCGCGCTGACAGGAACCACACATTTCAAAACTGCGCATCGTGGTGGTGGCGCGGTCATACGGCAATTGCTGAATAATGGAGTAGCGCGGGCCGCAATGCGTGCAAGTAGTAAAAGCATAGCCCTGCCGTTTGCCTTTGCGGTGTAACTCCTCCCGGCAGTTGTCGCATAGCGCGATGTCGGGGGTTAGCAAAACGGAAGTTTTTCCCCGTATATCGCTTTCGCGGATGGAAAAGTCATGAAAAACTTTTTCTGGCAACCATGTGAGGTGATGATTGGTGATCTTGCTGCGCACGGGCGGCTCCGCAAACAGGATGCGCAAAAAGTCCTCCAGCTGATGCTTACCACCTTGCACTTCCATGTGCACACCGTCTGGACCGTTGCTCACCCAACCTTTCAACTCATGGGCGGTAGCTAAGCGATACACGTGTGGGCGAAACCCCACGCCCTGTACTTGCCCTTCGATATGCAGGTGAAATGTGGCCACCTTAATTCGTGCAAAGTGAAAGTTTGTCCCGTGTTACAGAATGGCGTGGTTGCTTCTTTAACCAAGCGTACCACTCGTCCATCCCGAAGCCTTTGGTTACCGACAGTTCGATAAATTCAATCATTGGGTTGATCTGGCGGCAATACGCCCGGGCGCGTTGCACATCAAAATCAGTATACGTCAATAAGTCGATTTTATTGATGATGCACAGTTGGCTACTCGCAAACATATCCGGGTACTTCAGCGGTTTGTCGGTACCTTCCGTAACGCTAATGATAGCCACGCGTGCGTGTTCGCCCAGATCAAACATGGCCGGACATACGAGATTGCCTACGTTCTCAATGAATAGTATCGATCGTTCGGGTGGATTCAATTCATGCCATGCGCGATGCACCATATCCGCATCCAGATGGCAACCCTTGCCTGTGTTGATTTGCACCACAGGGGCCCCGGTGGCGGCAATGCGGTTGGCATCGTTGGTGGTTTGCAGGTCGCCCTCAATCACCGCAAAGGGTAATGCTGTTTGTAAGTCGCGCAGTGTGCGTTCCAGCAAGGCCGTTTTGCCAGAGCCCGGTGAGCTCACGAGATTGATGACGAAGACACCAGCCGCGTCAAAATGAATGCGGTTGTGCTGCGCGAGTTGGTTATTGCGCGCTAGGATGTCTTGTTCTGCCTGCACAACCTTTTGCAGAACACTATGCGCGTGGCTATTGGCTTGCAGCAAATATCCGGCGCGGCTCGCCATCGGTTGAAACACTTCCGCGCTTACGCGGGTGATGTTAATTCCGTTTTCTGAGTGATCGCATCCGCAGGTGGCGCACATGGTGGTTGAGGGTTGTTAGTTACTGGCTAATAGGTGTTGGTCATTTTGCTGAAACAAGTAGATGCGAGTTCAGGATAAAACCAATGATTTTACCCGCAGTTCTTTGCCTTGCAGGATGTTGTAGACGAAGCTGCCGCAGGCGGGGCAACTGTCGAACGCTTCGTGCAGTACAAATTCACCATCGCATTCATGGCACAACGCCCTCCCGGGGACGTGGCGAATTTCTTTTTGTGCGTGATCGAGTACCGTGCCTTTTACCGCAGAAGGCCACGCAAAGTCGAACGCATCCGGTTCCACACCGGCCAACTCGCCAATCTCCAGTTCGATGGCATCCACCTGCCGGGCATGGTTTTTCTTCACCTGCGCTTCGGCAATGTCTACAATACTCATCACGATGGACAACTCATGCATAGGTTTGTCGTTAACGTGCCTGGTCCTTTGACAAATACCGGTTCACCCGTACTACGCCCCACACAATCAACACGGTGGCAACTGCTACGGTCAATGCCAGCGGCAGCGCGTGCTCTGAGTTGCCGATGTAATGACCGGGGTTCAGCGGATTTTCATAGCCGTGGCCGGGATGGGCCGCGAGTGCGCAAGCTCCGGCGGTAACAAAGAGGGTGGAAAGTAATCGTTTCATGCGTGATCGGTTTTATTTGGGGATTTGCGACTGATCCCAAATTAATCATACAAGCGCGGGCGAAAAACTGATAAAAGTCAGGGTTGGTGATGAATAAAGTCACTCGACCTTCTTACTTAAAAGGAACTCAGAGGATTACCGCTGTCGGAAGCGCCTACTGGCTAATGGGTGATTTCTTAATCACTGCTACCGTGTGTGTTTCTGCTGTGGTGCGCTTCCGAAGCCGCGTACTATCCTTTAGCTTTGAAACCAATAATCATTTAGGAATACAGTAGTGTCGAGACGGGAGACGAACCTTGACCACAAACGCTGTTAATTGAAGAACAAAACGGGTGAAACACCTTCTCCCGTTAGGGATTGAAACCGGGCTCGCGTACAAACGACATTCTTTTGTAAGACAGGGTGGTGATTTCTGGGTTGCCCTCCTCAATGCTGATAAACTGATTGGGCGCCACGTTGGTAAATATTTGGCGGTGGTTGCTCCCGGCCCAGGTGATCTCCAGACGATCAATTTTTGTGGATCTGCCGATTCCAATTTGCGCCATCAACGGCGAAGCCCCAAAGCTACCGCCGGAGTTCATATCCCGATTGATCGTCCGCACTTTTCCTTCGTCTGTAACTGTGAGGGTGATTCGGCTGCCGATACCTGGCTTATTCGCCTTCACTCCTTCGAGCCGAATTCCGATCCAATTGTTTCCGCCCTGACCCGGGTTGAGATAAAACGAATTTTGAAAACTCTCACCTTTAAATGAACCCCCCACCTGAGCAAAAATATCGAGGTCACCATCGTAGTCCAGGTCGGCAAACGCTACGCCATGACCTTTCTGTAAGTGCCCCACACGACCGGCAGCTGTTACATCATAAAATTTTCCGCCCTCGTTTTTAAACAAGCGATTGGGAATAATGGATTTCGTATCCGGGTTGCCGGTGCCCAAGTAAAAATCCAGATAGCCATCATAATCGAAGTCACCAAAGTTCGAACCCATGGCGTTTACCACCCGGTTCAAGCCCACTTCCGCGGCAACGTTCGAAAACGTGCCGTCTCCATTGTTGCGGAACAATTTCATCTTTGACTCATCGCGCAGCGGCTGCTCCAGTTTCTCGGCAGCTTCATAAAATCCCAACGACTTCTCAAATTCGTAGCCACACAAAAAAATATCAAGCAGGCCATCGTTATTGAAATCCCAGAACCACGTTGGAAATGTTTTGCTCGTCACCTGGTCTAACCCGGCCGCCGCAGTAACATCTTCAAAGTGGAGGCGGCCGTTACGCATACCTCCATTTCGCAACAGATAGCACTTTCGGTTCATGGTTGAAATGAAAATATCCTGCCACCCATCGTTATCGAAATCTCCCGACGTCACGCCCTTCACGTAATCCATAATACTTGCTCCGGATTCCTCCGCCAGATTCAAAAAGGTTCCGTCTTTTTGGTTGATATACAGCTCGCACGGGTAAAGATCCTGAGTGGTTTCGTTTCCAATAAAAACGTCGAGCCAGCCATCGTGCTTGAAATCATTCCAAGTGCCTGTTTGCGTTGTAAAAAAGGGTGTCAACCTGGCTTCAAAGGTAACATCGGTAAAGGTGCCGTCGCCATTGTTTCGCAGCAACGAGTTGGGTTGCCGCCCGTAGCGTGCCATCCACCCACCTCGCAGCACAAAAATATCCAGCAGCCCGTCGTTGTTGTAATCGGTTTGCATCAGGTTCAATCCACCGGTTAATATACCGAGCTTGGAATTTTCGGATGCATTTTCGAACGTGCCATCGCCTTTATTCAACCAGAATTTCATCGGCTCATCCAGGCCCCAGGCGGATGTAACCACATCCAGCGTTCCATCCTGATTGAAATCCTCAACGATTACGCCGCCCGACATATCGCGAATAGTTAAGCCCAATGCCCCTGAAACCTCCTGAAACGGATTTACTTGTCGTTCACTGGCGGCATCTAATCCGGGCAATAAAAATTTTGCCGGTACGCGTTCGGGGTAGCCTCCCAACGTCATGTACGCAATGTTCAGCAACCAGCGGCCTTCTAAATCATTCAAATCCGGCTCTACCGCGGCCTCCAGATGGCGCACTGCAAGCTGCGAGCCAGAAGCTTCTGCGTGAATACCCGCACCCGCAATGGGGAAGATGCACGACTCCGCGGTTTTGTTGCTAACACAATTCACCTGCTCACCTAAGCGGAGGTAGGCCACGCCCAAATACAGGTTCACCATCCGGTACGCCTCTTTCTCTTGTGGATTCATGCGTCGTAACAATTCCTTATAGATTTCAATCGCCTGCTCGACTTCACCGGTTTGCAGCAAAAAGTAGGCTCTGAAATAAGAGTTCCTGATTCTTTGTTGTTCGGAGGTTGCCGTTAAGGCCAGGGAATCATAATAGCGGACCTTGGCATCAGGAGCAAAAAAATTATCCGCAACCTGATTTCGCTGGTGAATCTGATTCAGCACCTCCGCCATCCGCCGGTTGGAGGCCGTTCGGGAGCAGCCCGCTACAATTACTGCCAGTAGGAACAGCTCGAAAAAAAATCGCAGTCGAATCATGCGATAAAGATGCGGGCTTTTGGCAACTTTGACAAACCTCCCGTTACCAATCCTATTCAACAGCTTACACGTGGCGGGCTAAGTCGTAGATCTGCTTCTGGTCGGCTGTCGGGCTGTACGCTTTAGCCCGCATTTCAACATGTGAGTGCAGCGCATGTCTAACGACAGGTCTCCAGGTATTTTCTGTCGCGGATCATCTCCCGAATCGAGGATTGCATGAGAAAATCGAAACCTATTTCTACTTTGTAAAATATCGGATTTTAGCGAATTAGGTTTTGTTTTTGGTGTCGATTCGTTGGATCATGGCCTCACGTTTGTTTTGTAGAAATTGGAGAGCTCGTATGACTTCGGCCCTTGATTTTTATGTTCAAATCAAGCCCGTAAAAATATATTTTTTCAGGCTGCTCCTTGGTAGTTATTCACATATTCCCCCTTTGGTGCAAGCTAGGTGCTGGTGCCACTTTCTAAAACAATAAAATATAGTGCTATCAAGCCTTTCTTATCCCAAAAAACTCTTGCACTGCCGTAAAGATAATCTTATTCCTTTTCGACAAAACCAGATTCAACCCGGTTCCCAAATGTAATTCGGGTTCTGCAAAACCATATCCCGGTTTAAAATCTCGATTGGCTTATTGTGCTGTTGCCACCGTTGCCATTCATTATCATGACGGGTTTGTGTACCAGCTTTTTCCATCATGAAAGTCACCCATTCTCTACGGCTCTCCTCAGGATGATCCAAAATTGCTTTTCGAAGCATCCGTGATATATCACTCTTCATCTCTCCGATAATCGTATCCAACGGGCGGCCCTTGCTCTCAACAATCATTTCCACATGGCTTGTCATGATGCACCAACCTTATTTTTCCATATCCTTTTCTTGCTGCCTGGACCGCCAACTTTCCAGCATTCGCTTCTTATACTCGTTCCTTATGAACATGTCTATACAATAAACAACTGCAAAACTGATCAAGTAAAGCTTGGTACTATCACTAAATTTATATCTCGGCTTGTGCCTAAAACTAAAAAAGTAGTAACCTACTTCAGGGCAAGAAAATGCTTACGTAAAAAAATGGCACAAGGGTAGCACTTGCGCCTGAATGGGGGCATGACCGTATTGAGCCTTTACTATTCCCTCCACAGTGACCACCGAAAAATGGAGGAAATCGCTCGTTGGGATAAAATATACAGCTTCATCATGTACCTCTGGTTCGTTTTTTTATAACCGGAAAAAGTTCCTGCGAAAGCATTTACTTTGCACACACGATGAGCCTGCAGATCGCCTCACTCAACTCGGGTAGTAACGGTAATTGCTACTACGTCGGCAATAGCCACGAAGCGGTCTTAATCGATGCCGGGATTTCCTGCCGTGAAATTGAAAAACGCATGCTGCGGCTGGGCTTATCGGTAAAGAAAGTAAAGGCCGTCTTCATCACGCACGAGCACAACGATCACATCATTGGCTTGCACCGCCTCGTTAAGCGGCACCCGATGCCCGTCTACATCACGCACGCCACCCGGCGCCATACGCTTCTCACGTGGACCGCAGGATTGGGTCTTCATTTCGAAGCCCACGTTCCGATCACCATTGGGGCCCTCCGCGTTACGCCCGTGCCGAAATTTCACGATGCCCACGATCCGCACAGTTTCGTTGTGGAGCACAACGGAACCCGCGTAGGTATCTTTACGGATGTCGGGCGCGTCTGCCACAATCTGATCACGACCTTCAAAAGCTGCCATGCCGCCATCCTCGAAGCCAACTACGACGGGCAGCTGCTGGAAACGGGCAGCTATCCCGCGCATTTGAAAGAGCGCATTCGCGGCGGGTTCGGACACCTCTCCAACCACGAGGCGTTACAGCTCTTTCTCGAACACCGGCCATCTTTTATGTCGCATTTGTTACTGGCCCACCTGTCCGACAACAACAACCGGCCCGAATTGGTGGAAGAGCTGTTCTCCCGCGTGGCGGGCGAAACACAGATCAGCATTGCCTCCCGCTACCAAGAGAGTGCACTTGTAGAAATTGCCGGATCACAACAACCTGCACAGCCACGGCTGGTGCAACTGTCACTTTTTGCCTGACGGAAAGCAACCGGGTAAACATGCTGGTGAAGATCAGCCAGACAGGTACAACGCCTGCCCGCCAACGAGGTACGCTTAAGAGCTACCGGTAGAGGTACAATTGTACAGCAACCGCTCCGGTACAGAAAAACAAGGGTGCATCTGAAATGTCTGGCTTGCGCTCAGGCCGGCTTCGGCCGGATCAGAACTTCACTTCGGGAGCCTTCTCTGCTCATTCCTGTGCTTCAAAGAAACCTTTCGCCTGGAAACCGGCCATGCCGGCAATCAGATTACCGGGGAAACGCTTGATGGATGAGTTGAATTCACGCACCGTTTCGTTGAACCGGTTGCGCGCCACATTGATGCGGTTTTCCGTACCTTCAAGCTGCGCCTGGAGGTCGAGAAAGTTTTGGTTAGCCTTCAGGTCCGGATAATTTTCGGCCACGACCAGCAATCGGCCTAAAGCCGAACTGACCCCGGACTGCGCTGCTTGAAATTCCTGCAGCTTTTCGGGCGTCAGGTTAGACGGGTCAACTTTAACCTGCGTGGCGCTGGCGCGGGCCTCGATCACTCGCGTTAGTGTTTCCTGTTCAAAATTGGCGTAGCCCTTCACTGTGTTCACCAGGTTCGGAATCAGATCCATCCGGCGCTGGTAGGCCGATTCTACATTCGCCCACGCTTCGTTGGCTACCTGATCTTTGCTGACCATGCCGTTGAAGGCGTTAATGCCCCAGAGCACCAGAACACCAAGGATGATCCAGGGCAAATATTTCTTCACGTTTTCCATAGTTCGTTATTTGTGGCCGCGAAGTTACGGGGAAGGAACAGAATCAACAACTTTGCCAATCAGCGGTTTAATCATGTATGAGATACTGGATTTTGTGTGCGTTCCTGCTATTTGCGGGCTGCAAAATTGATCAGAGCCGCCCGATTCAGAAAGACCGCTTGCGTTTTGCGGTAGCTGACGATGCTGAGTTGTTTTTCAAAAACGTGCGCCAGATCTATTACGATGTGCAGACACTTCCCGCAGCCAATACCATTGTGTACCGCCACCCCGACCGCATGCCCGATGATGCACAACCCACGCTATGGCCCGCCATTGTTTTAAGCCCGATCGAAGATGAAGCAAAAATACTGATCGAACATAACGAGGTTTTAGAGAACGAGGCGACGCTGCGGATAGCCATCACGATTCAAAAACAAACCAAAGATGTCGTGCTGACTGCCCGCGGCCGAGATCAAATGCTGGAGTTCGCCACCACGATTTACGAGGGCATACAGCAAAACGCCATTTTTGCTGTCTATGTGGGGGGCGAGCCGATACCCTGGCTCGCCAACGAAGAACAGCGGCAGGCGTTTCGTATTGCCATGGCCGATTTTTATCGGTTAACCGGTGCGTTATGAAGAAGATCAGTTAGCACCCCTTCTTGGTTTGCAAGCTCGACATTACCGGTAAACCCGCCGGCAGCCCACCTTAATTTTTCTTCTTCTGATCGAATTTATCGTCCGTCTTTTTCGGAAACACGTTGTTGTTCATTTCAATGTCTGCCGTCTCGCTATTCGGATCGATTACCACGTTAACAACTTCTTTCTCTTTGATAAAAGCTTTTTTCACTTCCTGTTCGTTGGTGCGCCAGATTTCGGCCGGCAGGCGCTCAATTTCTTTTGAGCCATCCTTGAATGTCCACTCGATAATCACGGGCGAGGGGAGACCACCTTTATTTTTCAAGGTGAGCTCGTAGATGTTCTTGCTTTCCAGTTTCGCTCGGATGTCATTGTCGTTAATGCGGTTCTTAAACTCACCATAAAAGTTGTCGGGCGTATTGGTCACGGTAAACTCCTGCGGACCGTTCGAGAAATCAACGGCCTTACCGTTCTTCTTTGTTGCCAGATCACCGGCCTGCGCTTTCACATTCTTCTTTTCCGGATCAATCACGGGTTGCTTCACCCGGTACCATTTTACTTCATCGAGTTCCACATCCACATTGTCGGTGGTGTAAAACCAGCCGCGCCAGAACCAATCGAGATCGACCGCAGATGCATCTTCCATCGTGCGGAAGAAGTCGGCCGGCCGGGGGTGTTTAAAGGCCCAGCGCTGAGCATATTCCCGGAACGCCTTATCGAACAACTCAGGGCCCATGACCGTTTCGCGCAGCAGCGTTAGTGCCGCAGCGGGTTTGGTATAGCCGTTCGGCCCGTGATAGCGCGACTGGTTATCAGCTGATGCCATGATGGGGCGCATCATGGTTTTGTCGCCGCGCATGAAATAGGCAATGCCCGCAGGTGATGCGTCGGTCACATCAAAACCTTCGTAGCGCGTACGGATGGTTTCGCGCTCCAGAAACGTGTTGAGGCCTTCATCCATCCAGGTCCACTGGCGTTCATCATTGTTTACGATCATCGGAAAGAAATTATGACCTACTTCGTGTACGATGACGCCCACCATTCCTTCGAGCAACCGCTGTGAATAACTGCCATCGGCTTTGGGGCGGCCATAGTTAAAGCAGATCATCGGATATTCCATCCCCTGGTTGGCGGTGTGCACGGAGTAGGCTGTCGGGTAGGGGTAATCGAATGTACGGGATGAATACACTTCCAGTGTATTTTTAATTGCACGGGTTGATTCCTTGCTCCAAAGGGGATTGCCCTCTTTCGGATACAGGGATTGCGCGAGGGGCGTTTTGTCGCCTGCCTTCACTGCCATCGCATCCCAGATAAATTTCCGGGAACTTGTCCAGGCAAAATCGCGTACGTTTTCGGCATAGAATTCCCAAGTGCTTTTCCGCGAACTGCGTTCCTTTTCTTTTTTGCGGGCTTCCTCTTCCGTGACAATGAACACCGGCTGATCAAAAGTTTTACGGGCTTTCTCAAAGCGCTCGATTTGTTCCTTTGTGAGGACCTCTTTCGGGTTTTGCAGCCAGCCGCTGGCGCCTACAATGTGGTCGGACGGAACGGTGATGCGTACGCGGTAATTACCAAAGACCAGTGCAAACTCGCCCGTGCCGAGGAACTGCTTGTTTTGCCAGCCCTCGTAGTCATCAAAAACGCACATACGCGGAAACCACTGACACATCGTGTAGAGGTAGTTGCCGTCTTCCGGGAAAAACTCGTAGCCGCCACGCTCGTTGAATTTCATGCGGTCGTATTCCGTGTAGGTCCAGTCGATCGAGAATATGAATTTCTCATTTGGTTTAAGCGGTACGGGTAGATCGATTCGCATCATGGTATTGTTGATGATGTACGGAAGCACTTTTCCTGTTGCGTCTTTCACATTGAGAATATTGTATCCCCCCTCATAGTCGTAGGCTTTCGCCGCACCCGCGATATACAGAGCAGGGATGGAATCCATCATCCGGCTGGAGCTGGTGATTTTGCTCATGCTGTTTTTGGCCAGGATATTCTGGTCGAGCTGGAGCCAAAGAAAGGTAAGCGCCTCCGGGGCATTGTTGTAGTAGGTGATCGTTTCGGAAGCGGTGATGACCTGGTTTTGGTCGTTCAGTTCTACGTTGATCACATAGTCGGCACGATTTTGCCAATAGCTGGGGCCGGGTGCACCGGAAGAAGAACGATAGCTGTTTGGTGTGGGGAGCGTCTGCTCAAGCTGCTCAAATTTACCTTTCCAGCCGGTTTGCGTTTGGGCGACGGCAAGAACAGGGACGAGGAAGAGAAAGTTAATCAGTTTTCGATTCATGGTGTTATATCTTTAGTTTTCGCTGCGCAATTTGGAAACAAAAACCGCAGGTTTATTCCGGGAGCAAATATGCCGGAAAGAGCCGGCATATTTGCATGAAATAGGACGGGATTAGTTGCTTCCTTTCTTTTTCAACTCGTCAAACTTACTGGGCTGTTGCACCCGCGGAAACACGTTGTCTTCCGCGTTGACGTCACTGGTCTCCTTGCGCGGATCAATCACCACAGCAGCAACTTCCTTCTCCTTTACAAACACTTTCGTAAAGGTGTTTTCGTTTATGCGCCAGATTTCAGCCGGCAGGTGTTCAATTTCTTTGCTGCCATCTTTGAACGTCCATTCGATGATCACCGGCATCACCAGTCCGCCTTTGTTGCTCAGCGTGATTTCGTACAGATTCTTGTTCTCGAGTTTGTTGGCAATGGCTTTCTCATCTACGCGGTTTTTGAACTCCCCGTAGAACCGCTCGTCAGTCGGAATAACCGTAAACAGTTCCGGTCCATTGCTGAAATCCTGACCCGGATTTGCGTTGGAGGGGGCCAGATCACCGGCTTTTACATTCTTTTGTTTCTTTTCCACATCGGTTTGTGCCGTGCGCATCCGGTACCACTTCACCTTATCGAGCGTCAGGTCGCAATTGTCGGTGGTATAAAACCATCCGCGCCAGAACCAGTCCAGATCTACGGCTGATGCATCTTCCATCGTCCGGAAGAAATCGGCCGGCTTGGGGTGTTTAAATGCCCAGCGCTGGGCATACTCTTTAAATGCTTTATCGAACAGCTGCGGCCCCATCACCGTTTCGCGCAAAATGTAGAGCGCAGTCGCGGCTTTCGCATATTGTTCGGGACCAAACTGAATCACCTGCTCGGAGTTGGTCATCAGTGGGCGCATCAGGCTCTTGTCGCCTTTCATGTAGGGCACGAGCCCGGCCGGCTTACCGCGGCTCCAATCCAGATGCGCATAGCGTTCCAACTCGGTCAGCAACTGCACAAAGCTATTGACGCCTTCGTCCATCCAGGTGGTTTGACGCTCGTCGTTGTTGATGATCATCGGAAAGAAATTGTGGCCCACTTCATGGATCACAACCCCCAGCATGCGCATGAGTGTGGCATTGGAGTAGGTGCCGTCTTTGTTGGGGCGCCCAAAGTTGAAGCAGATCATCGGGTACTCCATGCCGATGGAGGCCGCATGCACGGAGGTGGCTTGCGGGTAGGGATAATCGATCGTGTATTTGCTGTACACTTCGATGGTGTTCTTCACGGCGATGGTGGATTCTTTTTCCCACAGCGGATTTCCTTCTTTCGGGTAGTAGCTCATCGCCAGCGGCGAGCTGTTCCCGATTTTCACCGCCATGGCATCCCAGATGAATTTCCGCGAGCTGGCAAACGCAAAGTCGCGCACATTGGCAGCCTCAAACTCCCAGGTCTTCTTTTCTTTTACTTTCGTCTTTTCCCGCTCAGTGGCCTCGGCCTGCGTGCGGATAACCACTGGTTTATCGTACGTGGTTTTCGCTTTTTCGAAACGTTCCAACTCCGTCTTCGACAACACAGCCGCCGGATTTTTCAACATGCCGGTGGCCGCCACCATGTGATCGGCCGGTACGGTGATCTTCACTTTATAATCCCCGAAAGGGAGCGTGAACTCCCCGCGCCCGAGGAACTGTTTATTCTGCCAGCCCACCACGTCATCGTACACACACATGCGCGGAAAGAACTGCGCAATCGTGTACACGTAATTGCCGTCTTCGGGGAAGAATTCCATTCCGCTGCGGCCGCCCAGCAGATTGCGGTCAACGATGTTGAACGACCAGTCAATGGTGAAGGCAACCTTCTCGCCCGACTTAAGTGGTTGGGCCAGGTCCACGCGCATCATGGTGGCATTGATGAGGTACGGCATGGCTTTACCGGCGGCATCCTTAATGGATTTGATTTTGAAGCCGCCATCGAAGTCGTACAATCCCAACTGGCCGGCAATGGTCTTGGTGGCCACAGAGTCGCGCACTGCACTGGAAGATACTTTGGGCGTGTTGCTATCCTGTGCAAACAGGTTCTGGTCGAGCTGCAACCACAGGTATTTTAACACATCAGGCGAGTTATTATAGTAGGTAATCGTTTCCGTGCCGCTGATGCTTTGGTTGTCATCGTTGAGTTCGATGCTCATCGTGTAGTCTGCGCGTTGTTGCCAGTAGCGGGGCCCCGGTGCGCCGGAGCCGGTGCGGTATTCATTGGGCGTGGGCAACGTTTGTTCGAGTTGCTCGAATTTGCCCTGCCAGCCGGCTTGTTGCCCCATGGCTGCGAAGCCCGCGAAGAAAAAAAGGACTGCCAGTTTTTGCATAATCAGGAGTTGAGGTAAGAGGAATCTTTCATTAAAATAAACGCCATGCCCGCGATAGCCGAGGAGATGATCATTTTCCAGTCTCTGCGGTTCAGCGTCAGCAAATCGATCAAAATAAAGCTAATGACCATAAAGATTGCAACCACAATTATCTGGCCGAACTCCAGGCCCAGGTTAAAGGCCAAAAGGGGTACGGTGATGTTTTGTTGTTGTCCCAGCAACTCGCGGAGGTAGTTCGAAAAACCCAGTCCGTGGATCAGGCCAAAAAACAAGGCAAAAAGGTAGTTCAACTGTACATGACCGCGCTCCACCGACGCTTCACTTCGAAACAGATTGGCCACGGCGGTGACAAAAATGGTCAGGGGAATCAGGAACTCAATCAGGGTAGCATCGAATTGTATGACCTTCCATGTTGCCAGTGCGAGGGTAATGGAGTGGCCTACCGTAAATGAGGTGATGAGGATCAGGATCTTTTTCCAATCGCGCACGACGTAAACGGCACAGAGTACGATAACGAAAAGAATATGGTCGTACCCGTTGGTGTAATCCAGAATGTGGTCTTTACCCAGACCGAAGTACAGTTCGAAGGTGCTCATGCGAATTTTTGCGGCTGGCAAAAATACAGGGAAATTAGTTTTATTAAATAGCCCATTTTATGGCCTGCTCTTTTACCCCTATTTTTGAGCCCATGATGACCTGGATTGCCGGCGTTTTGTTGATGGTTCATCCGATGCACGTATCCATTACGGAAATTTCCTACAACACGCAGGCACGCGCCGTGCAGATTACAGTTCGTCTTTTTATTGACGATCTCGAAACTGCCGTACGCCGCCAAACCCAGCAGCCGGAGTTAGACTTGCTCGCGCCGGGTGCCGGTGGCACTACCGATAACCTGGTGGCAACCTACCTACAGGAACGCTTTCGCGTGAAGCTGGATGGCAAACAGCAGACGTGGACCTACCTCGGCCATGAAAAGGAAGGGCCCGCGCTGATTGCGTACATCGAAATCGGGAAAGCCCGCAGGTTCAAGTCGATTGAAGTGATGAACGCCTGTATGCACGAAATCTTTGATGACCAGAACAACCTGGTGAATGTTACCTACCAGGAAACCGTGAAAAGCCTGCGCCTCACAGCCGACCAGCAATCGGGCACACTTGTATTCACCAATTAACCTTTTAACAAATAACCATGCGCACCAAAATTGTAGCCGGAAACTGGAAGATGAACAAGACACTCGCCGAGGCACAAACCCTCACCACAGAACTCATGACCCTGGTGGAAGCGGAAGTGACCAACGCGGCCGCGATTGTGCTTTGTGTGCCCTTTCCCTACCTGCCTACGCTGCAGCAACAGCTGGGAACCAACGCCCGCATGAAACTGGGTGCCCAGAACTGCAGTGAGCATGAGTGGGGTGCGTATACGGGAGAGGTCTCCGTACCGATGCTGAGCGCCATGCACGTGCCGTACGTGATCATCGGCCACAGTGAACGGAGGCAATACTTCGGAGAAACGAACGCACTAATGGCAAAAAAAGTAGACGCTGCGCTTAAGGCAGGACTTACACCCATTTTCTGCTGTGGTGAGCCGCTTGACGTACGCGAGAAAGGCGAGCACGAAACGTTGGTAAGAGAACAGGTGGAGCAAAGCCTGTTTCATCTGCCGGCCGATGCGATCGCGAAGGTCGTTATCGCCTACGAGCCCGTATGGGCCATTGGCACCGGAAAAACAGCCACCGCCCGGCAGGCGCAGGACATGCATGCCGTCATTCGCAGACTACTGGCTTCACGCTACGGACAGAATGTGGCCGATGGCATTCCCGTGCTGTATGGCGGCAGTGTGAAAGCGGATAATGCAAAAGAATTATTCAGCTGCGAAGACGTGGATGGCGGGCTGGTGGGCGGAGCCTCGCTGAAGGCACGGGAGTTTACCGAAATCATCAAAGCCATCGGCTGATGTTTTATACGCGCTTGCAGGTGGTGTGCCCTCCCGACTTCGCAGAGATCCTCATGGCCGAGGTAGCCGATGCGGGTTTCGACACCTTCATGGAAACCGAAAAGGGGTTTGAGGCATACGTTGAGATGGAACACTTCGATCAACAGGTGGTAGAGACCATCC
>CANGUI010000009.1 GCA_947457025.1 Flammeovirgaceae bacterium
ACCGGGCTACGAACATCACCTTCGAGAACCTGCGCATCACGCTTCCCACGACCACGAGCATAACGGAAGACAGGGCTGCGATTTTACTACGGCCGACCACCTCGAGTAACGTTCGGTTATTGAACACCGTGATTACAGGAGGCTCGCACGGGTTCATCCATGTGGGCAACAGTTCGCTGTCCAACTATTCAGCGGGCACGGTGATTACGGGCAACACGATCAGCAACGTGTACGCGCGGCCGATGTATTTGCAGTACCAGAACGGAGTTGTGTTCAACGACAATGTGATTACGGGGACGAGCTACTTTGATTACTACGGTACGGTGATCTGGAACGGGTCGGGGGTTTTGGAGATGCAGCGCAACCGGATTGTAGGGGGCGCGGGGTATGCGTTGTACTTGTATTATCCGAACGTGGGCGGCAGCGGGTTGATTGCGAACAACTTTTTCAGTTCCACGAACTCGAACTCGAGTTATATCACATTTTACATCCAGCAGGGATTGGTGAACACGAACATATACCACAACAGTGTAAACGCCACGGGCACGAGCACGAACAGCACTGCGTTTCAGTTTGATCGTGCGGCATCGGTTGGCAACCGGGTGGTGAATAATATTTTCCGGGCGAACACGGGTATGGCGGTAGAGCACCGCAACACGACCACGGTGAACTCAGTGTTGGAGAGCGACCACAACGATTTGTTCAGTTCGGGTCCGCTGCTGGGGCAGTTTGGTTCAACCAATGTCGGCACACTGGCGGCCTGGCGAACGGCCTCAGGCCTGGATGCCAACAGTCTCTCCATTGATCCGCAGTTTCAGTCGCCTACTTTGCTGTATACTACGGTAGCTGCGCTATCGTCTTCGGGAAAAAACGTAAATGCTGAAGTGCCGGATGACATCGATGGAGTTGCCCGCCCCTCTTCACCCAGTATTGGTGCTGCGCAATTCGGAGCGGTGGGCACTCCGCTGGCCGGCACCTATACGATTGATGCTGCAGGAAGTGGGGCCAACAACTTCACTTCCTTTACGGCTGCCCTGGATGCGTTACGAAATGCCGGAGTAAGCGGGCCGGTCGTTTTTCGCGTGAGTGGCAATTTCAACGAACAGATCACGTTGCTGAATGTGTCGGGCTCTTCGGCCACCAACACCGTCACCTTTGAGTCGGCCACGGGCAACCCGGCCGATGCAATTGTTCGGTTTTCTGCAACTACGAGCTCCGCGAATTTTACCGTAAGGTTCAGCAATGCTGACCACCATCGCATCCGGAACATGACCATCCGCGCAGAAGGAACTTCGTTTGCACGGGCGGTATTCATGAACAACCGGGCACTGGACATTTTGCTGGAAGGCAATGTGATTGAAAGCACGGTAACGACACTCACCTCCTTTGATCGGGGTGGGGTGGTGATCAACGCCTCCGTGGCTGAGGATGTTCGCCTGATCAACAACACAATCCGGCTGGGCGCGGTGGGCATCGACTTTCAAGGTCCGTTCGCCCGCGCCACCGGCACTGTGATTCGGGGCAACACCATTTTTCAAAGCTATCACCGCGGCATTATTCTCAACTACCACACCGCTTTTATCCTCGACCAAAATGTGGTCACCAACAATCCGTCTTCGTCCAATTTCACGGGCGTGTCCATCAGTAATGCGGAGGGAGCTTTCCGGTTGACAGCCAACCGGGTGACGGGCGGAAACGGCACGGCTCTGGATGTGGTGACGGCTCAGGCAACAGCCGGTGCACCGGCCCTTATCGCCAATAACTTTTTGCAAACCAACAACGCGGCCTCATTCCAAACGGTGAGCCTGAACTTCCTGCGGCATGTGAATTTTTACCACAATAACATCAACGCAACGGGCGCGGGCACCGGACTTTACTATACATCCGGCTCCGGCACGAACGTTAATCTCATCAACAACATCATCAAATCAAATAGTTATACCCTGGAGGTGACCAGCGGCAGTACAACCGCGATTGGGCAGGCCAACTACAACAATTATTTTTCAACCGGATCAACCTTAGCACGTTGGGGCGGAGTTGATCAATCCAATTTGGGAGCCTTGCAGGCGGCCACGGGTCAAAATGCCAACTCGCTTTCCGTGGACCCGCAATACCCCTCCGCCACGGATCTGGCGGCCGTAGCTCCCTCACTTGCCGGTGCAGGCTTTGACCTCACCGCCATCGTGCCGAACGATATTAACGGAGCGGTGCGGACAGTGCCCGTGAGTATTGGGGCCACGCAGTTCTTACCAGCCGTAAGCCGTGATGGCGCGATTACCCGGATTGTTGCCCCGTTAAGCTCGTGTTCACTGACTGCCTCTACACCGGTTACGGTTGAGATCAGTAATCTGGGAGCCACGTCTATTTCCGGATTTCAAGTATCGTATCAGATTAACGGAGGACCGGCTGTGACGGAATCCATACCCGTTGCCGTAACCATCTTGCCAGCCGGCAAGTACGAATACACCTTCACCCAAAGAGCCAACCTGGCTGCCAAACAAGTGTACACCATTCGAGGCACAATTATACTCGCAGGTGATGAAGACGCAACGAATAACCAACTGGATGCCTCCGTCACGCACTTCCCCGATTTGATCACAACGCTAACGCCTAATTCAACCATTTGTGCAGGTGAAGCGATTACGCTTACCGCCACGGGCGGAACGAGCTACCTCTGGAATACCTCGTCTACTTCGGCCAGCATTACCGTTTCGCCAGTCGCCACCACCACCTACTCGGTGCTGATCACCAATGCGAATGAATGTTCAGAAACAAAAACCGTAACGGTCACGGTGCGGGACAGCCCGGTGATCAGCTTCACAGGTGCAACAGGCTTCATCACGTCATACGTATCACCGACCCAGGGTGGCACGGCAGAACTTTTTGAATTTCGGATGATCTATACCGATGCCGGTGGAAGTTTGCCCGCGGCCGGCTATCCCCGGGTGGAGTTAGACGCCAATGCGAACGGTCAGGCCACGGATCCGCTGGATATTATCCGCATGATGACGCAAACGGATGCCACCGATACCAACGTAACCGATGGCAAAGAATATCGCGTCACCCTAACCAACCTGTCGGACCTCATTCGTTGGCGATCGCGTATTGTGGCGCGCAATGCAGACGGATGTCAGTCGCAAACACCTTTTGTATCAAGTCCTTTTGTGTCGAACGACCTTTTGGACGTGGCGATATTCGCTAACGATATCTCCTTCAGTAAATCGAATCCGGCCATCAACGAGTCGATCAGGATATACGCCCGTATTCGCAATACGTCCGATTATGTGGCGGAGAACTTTGTGGTTTCGGCATACATCGAAGGTAATCGCGTCTTCACCCAAACCGTAAATTTACTGGGGCCGCAGTTGGCCATTAATTTGCAGTGGGACCAATCTTTTGCCGCTTCGGGCTTCTTCCCGGTTAAGGTCGTGATTGACGAAAACAACGTGCTGGCCGAAGATAACGAGCTCAACAATTTCGCTATTCGTCCGGTGATCGTAGGTGATTATCAGTTGCCGGGTGGAATTGACTGCGGGGCAAGCGTGACGCCTACGAGTGTGCTTCCTTTTGGTGGCATCACCATCTCAGGTAAGGCCGAATATTTTGGCATCGCCCCGGGTATTGACCCGGATGTAGCGGGGGCTACGGTTACCGCCCGAATCACGGGCGGTGGGCAAGCCGGCACGACAACACAAGCCGATGGCACGTACCAGCTTACCCTGACTGCGCCCGGAGCTCCCGGAACATACACCGTTACGGTAGAAGTTACCGACTTTACCCTTACGGGTACGCAAGGGCCCTTTACCATAACCGTGTTGCCTTCACCACCGAGGCCCGACCTCACCACCTCGATTGTGCTGAGTCAATCTACGATCTTGCCGGGCCAATCGGTTAGCGGAACGGCAACCGTGTCAAACACCGGGGATGCACCCGCAACCAATTTTGTATTTCGGTTTCTGAATTGTGATGCCGTGCTTGGCACGCAAAACATTGCGCAGCTAAATCCGGGCGAGTCGCTGACCTTCAACTTTACCACCACAACCAACGTGATTGGCGACTGTTTCAACCGAAGTAACTGCATATTCCGGAGTGAAGCAGACCTCACGAACACCGTTGTTGAGCGCTCAGAGGCTAACAACCAGAGCTCCACGTCCCTCACCGTTTTGCCCAACAAACCGGATCTCACTCCGGTCAATTCCTCGAGTGGGGTTTCGGGTGCCGTCAATATGCTGTTGCCCCAGACGTTTTCCCTGCGCGTAGACAACATTGGCGGTGTAAATGCCACTACTCCTTTTGATGTTCGCGTGTATATGAATGGCACGTTAATCCACACCGAAGCGCTGACATCACTCGCTACATGTGTCGGGCATACTTTCGCAATAAACTATACCTTCGCCAATACGCTCGACCACGTGCTTGATATTCGGGTGGATGAACCCATTGGTTCGGGAGTGGTCGATGAATATCGGGAGACCAACAACGAGTTCTCGCGAACGATCCGTCACACCCCCCCGCTACCGGTATTCCCTAACTTGTCGGTAAGCAATGGGGATATCAGTGTGGCACCGGTGCTGCCGCCTGCCGGCACGAACTTTAACGTGAATGTTACCTACCGCAACACCGGACCCATTCCCGTGAATCCTCCCTTTGATCTGGAGTTGACCGTGATCGAAGCGGGCATACCACGAATTGAAACACGCACCGTGAATACCGTGCTCAATGCAGGAGCGACCGCCACAGTTTCACTCACCACCAGCCTGGCTACCGATGGCGATCATGCTTTTCGAATCCGGCTCGATAACAACGCACAGATAACCGAGGGCAGCGAGGGCGACAACGTGGCTCAGATGCCCTTGTGCGTTGACTTTGCGGTGACCCCCGTGGGCGGAGCCTGGGGTGGTGGATTTTACGAAGGAACGGTACAAAATCTCACGGCCAACATCTATAACAACGGGCTGTTCACGGCTACGAATGTGCCTGTTTCATTCTTCATTGATAATGTGAAAGTCGCGTCCACCATTTTGCCTACGGTGGGGCCGGGGTTGCAAGCCGGCAGTTATTCAGTCTCCCTTCCTTATCTGTTTGCAACAGCCGGCACATTCGAATTGAAAGTGGTGGTTGATGAACTGGCTGCCTATGCCGAATGCCGGGAGGACAACAATGAATTCAAAACAAACATTCAGGTCCGCTTGCCCGCGCCCGACCTCCGCATTTTTTCCGAGTACATCGCGCCCAGCAAAATCAACCCCGATGTAGATGAGCCCATTACCATATTTATTTCGTACGACAACGCGGGTGTAGGGGCGTCAGGTCCGTTCAAAGCGCGCGTTCTGGTAGATGATGTGCCGCTCGGACCCGATGTCGACATTCCATCCGTAGCGCCCGGTGATGATGGAACCGTTCAGATCATGACACCGTACCGCAGCTCGCTCGCGGGTATCCGGGTGATTCGTGCATTATTGGATCCAAACGACTTACTAAACGAAACCACCCGCACCAATAACGAAGCTTCGCGTGCGTTGGTCGTTGGTCAGGCCCCCAACTTGTTGTTCACGAACCTCCAGCCGGGTGTTGTTTGTCCGAACAATGGTGATAACATATCCGTGACGGCTACCGTGCAGAACGCTGGCGATATTCAGGCCACGGCTCAGATTCATTTCTTTTACCTGACACCCACCGACACCATTCCGATCGATGTGAAAGGCATCACAGTGGCCGGGAATCAAACCGCATCGGTTCAAACCGACTGGCTGGTGATCAACAAGGATTTTGCCTTATATGCCGAAATCCGAAACAGTGATCCGGCTGAATTCGATGACACCGATAATTCAATTCGCACCGACTTTTGTGCGGGCCCTTATTACAACCTGCTCGTGGAGGCCGTTGGGCAGGGATTGGTGCAGCGCACCCCCAATCAAAACCGGTTTGAAGGCGCGCAGGTGGTGGAAATCACAGCGGTACCGGCTGCCGGTTGGATTTTTTCCGGCTGGCAAGGCGATGCGACAGGGGCAGTCAATCCGCTTACGGTGAGTTTGAACAGCGATAAGAACATTGAAGCGCTGTTTATAGAATCAGTGGCAACCCCGACCGGTGTGGGCGGTGCACGCTGTGGCCCCGGCACTGTGACGCTGACGGCTACCGGTGCCGTTGGTGCTCAAACCTATGCCTGGTATGCGCAGGCTACCGGGGGCACGGCCATTCAGAATAATCCCAATCCGGACTTCGCGTCTCCCTCACTTTCAGCCACCACGAGTTATTATGTTGCGATTCGTTCGGCTACCATCGAGAGTCCGCGCACCGAAGTTGTGGTCAATATCTATCCGCTGCCGGCCGCTCCAACCGCGAGCCCCGTTTTCATTTGCAGTGGCACCGCGGCTACGCTCAGTGCCAGTGGAGGATCGACAGGCCAGTATCGGTGGTACACACAGGCCACCGGGGGCACGGCAATTGCGGGCGAAACCAATCCCATGTTCACTACGCCAATACTCACCACCAATACAACCTATTACGTGGCCATCAATAATGGAGCATGCGAGGGAGGGCGCACTGCGGTAGCCGTCACTGTTCGTCCGCTTCCGGCTGATCCCACAGCAGTGGGAGCCAGCCGCTGCGGCAGTGGATCAGTCACAATATCTGCTTCGGGAGCCGGTGCCGGACAATACAGATGGTACGTCAGTTCTTCTGGTGGTTCGCCCATTCCCAATGAGGTGAACAGCACGTACACGATTTCGGCTCTGGTGACCACCACCACCTACTATGTTGCGATCGACAATGGTGAGTGCGAGAGTAACCGCATCGCCGTAACGGCAACCATCCAACCGCTGCCCGCTGCACCAGCCACGATAAGTGCCAGCCGCTGTGGCCCGGGTAGTGTTACCCTCTCAGCCAGCGGAGGCGCACCGGGTCAATACCGGTGGTACACTCAAGCCACTGGAGGCACAGCAATTCCAGATCAGACAAACAGTACTTATACCACCGGCACAGGGGGAGTTTTTTATGTTTCCGTTGTTCAGGGTTTGTGTGAGAGTAGTCGTACACTGGCGGAAGCAACGATCAACGTTGTCCCTCCGGTACCCGTTGGCACGTCTTCGGTAGCGCTGGTGAACAACCAGATTGAATTATGCCCATCAATATCGGCCACCCTCACAGCACCCGTCGGCTTTGCGGGATACATTTGGAGCACAGGCAGTACAGGATCATCAATTACCGTTTCGCAGGCGGGCCAGGTAACCCTCACCGTACGGAATGCCGCTGGATGCACGAGTGCGCCGTGGACGGTAAACGTGGTGCGCCGTACCTGTACACCTGCAATTTCTTCTCCGCCACCGCAAACCATTCCGGTAGAAGGTACGCTTACGTTGAATATAGCGACATTGATCACTTCCATACTGCCTATTGTGCCGTCTTCACTACGGGTAGCCATTCCACCCAGGAGCGGAGCGAAGGCGAACTTTTCCTCAACGGGTGAATTGCAGATCAACTATTCGGGCGTGCTGTTTGCAGGACGTGATGAACTGACCATCGAAGTATGTAACGTAGCCGGGGAATGTGGGCGTCAGGTGATCAGCATCGAAGTCGTGGGCGACATTGTGGTGTACAACGGCATTTCACCAAACGGAGATGGGCAGAACGATTATTTTTATCTGCAGTACATAGATGTACTGCCGGCGGCAAGCGAGAACCGCGTGATGATTTATAATCGATGGGGTGATCTGGTATGGCAGACGACCAATTATAATAATACGAGCAACCGCTTCGAAGGGCTGAGCAATGCCGGGGCGGAGTTGCCATCGGGCACTTACTTTTACCGGATTCAGTTTGCTTCAGGTGTACCCGAACGAAGCGGGTATCTGACGCTACGGCGGTAGTGAGATTGGCCGCGCACGTTGAAGTGACGGAAGGCCAGCGCCATACACGCGTTGTCAGCTAAGCTGTTCTTCCGAAGCACACCAGTTTATTGCTTCCGGTAGAGTGTAAGCACAACGCGGCGGTTCAGGGCACGTTCGGCTTCGGTGGCGTTTTCGTTGAGTGGCTCCTCTTCACCGCGTCCGATGGCCTGCAGGCGTTCAGACTCAACCCCCGATCGTTTCAGAAAATCACATACCGAGTTTGCCCGTTTTAGCGACAAGCGCTGATTGAAGTGTTCGTGTCCGAGGTTATCTGTAAATCCTTCAACTTTCAGGTGAAGATCAGGGTCAAGCGTCAGCGCAAAGCGGAATTCTTCCAGAAGTGCTTCCGATTCTTCATCCAGATCAGCGGAGTTGAACTCGAAGTGGAAACGTATTTGACGGGTTTTCACTACCTCAATTTCCTGGCTGATGACACCGGGCCACCCGGTACCCCGAGGCATTGCTGGGGTCTTGAGTGAGTCTGCTTGCGCCGGCGGGGCATTTTCACGTACGGACTCTGGTGGTGGCGCAGTTCTGGTGCGGGTTGAGTCGCGAGCCGGCTCAGTTTTCTTGGTAGCCGCGGGCATGCGTGTTGTGGTTGATTTCTTTTTTGCCGTGCTGCGCTTGCGGGCGGGCATCACCAGTTTGCGTAGAAGAAGTGCTACCTCCAACTTTATCGAGCATTTTCTTGAGCATGAGCATGCCCGCCCAGGGCGTGATTTCTTAATCGGTAAACTCGATTTTATAGTCCATACCCTTTGTCAGAAAATCTGACTGAATTTAAAGACTCTTTACACAACAAAAAACGTTGATTATCAAATGTTTTTCACGTATTCTCTCTAATGGCCGCCATTAGAACTTTTTCAAATGACAATTCCGGGGTTCATGCAAAGGCCGGAAATCAGCCGGATTGGCGCGGGCACGTTCAATCCACCCGGATTCTTCAAGCTGTGTGGCGGGTGATATGGTAACTGTGTTTGCGGGCATTGCAGCGGGTCATCAGTACCACCATAATGGCAGATTCTGAAAAAGATACAACACGAAAGATAAAAAAACTAAAGATCACACCGGCAGGTACGATACAGGGCCATTTGCCTAACGGGCGAGGAGGATCAAATACAAGGCCCCGTATGAGGGTTTATACAAACATGCATACACTGGATTTTTCGGGATCTAGTCACTCCCATTTACTGAATTTGCTTTCGTTTTCCAAAAGGAGTCTTCTCTCTGGCTTAGTCGTTCTGATCGTGAATAAGACTGGCTAGCTCAGGAAGACATTTATCCAACAGGTCAAGTAATGAGGGGACGAATGCTGCCGGACAGATGTCAGGCCTATGTTCTTGTGGTGGTGCCTTTTTTAGTCCTGGCACTATTGGGGTGGTATTGCAGCAGTAACTTCCACCGCCTTCTGTCGCGACGTTTTCAATTTAGCCTGCCTCTACTCCTTCGTAAAAACGCTCCGTGGGACGGGATTCGGGAAGAAAAAACTTCTTGGTTTCTGTTTGAGCTATCTTTTCAGGCAATGAGTGGATACCGGCCCCGAATCACTACTTCGCAGCTCCTGTCCGCGGGCAGGTATGGATTACTTTTCAATTCCAAACTTTTCCTTTCCTTTTTTTCAATTACCTTCGGCGTGGAGTTTTGCCCCCCTGAGGCATTTCACCATAGGTCGACCTGAATGAAGATAATCCCGGCGCTCGGATGAAGAAAGTTATTGTAGCGATTTGCCTGCTTGGCTCGCATGTGTTTGCCCCTGCCCAGAGTGGAGGTGTGGTACCTGACAACTATATCGTGGTAATCGGGGCCTTTGCCATCCCGGAAAATGCGTTACGGTTCACGATGAACGCCAAAGCCTATGGACTGGAGGCCAAATCAGAATTCAACAAAAATCGTAACCTGCATTATGTGTATGTGATGCAGTCGAGCAACAAAGGCAGCGCTGTGGCCGAAGCCAGACGGATTCGGGAAGCGACACCACTAAAGGATACGTGGGTGTATGTCGGGAGGCTGACGGAAATCCCCGGGCGTATCGCAGAGCCTGTCGCTGAAGTACCACCTGTAAAACCGGAGCCAATACCGATAGAACAGCCCGTAGAAATACCCACAGAACAGCCCGTGAATAAACCCGAGTCTGTGGCTCCGCCATTACCCGAACAAACCAGGGAAGAAAAAATTAAAGAGGCTGTTGAAAGTAAGCCAATGGCGATGAAGAAGGGTGAGGTTCAACGGCTGGATTTTATTTATTTTTATCGAGATGCGGCCGTTCTTCGTCCGGAGTCCCGATTCGAAGTGGATCGCCTGGTGCAGGTGATGAAATCAAATCCGGACGAAAAAATCATTATTCATGGCCACACGAATGGCAACGCGAAGGGGCCAATTATTCGGTTGCCGGAAGGATCCAACACATTTTTTTCCCTCGAAAACACGATTGAGGACTTCGGCTCGGCTGCTAAACTCTCGGAACTTCGCGCTCAGCTCATACGCGACTACCTCGTAGCTAATGGTATCGATACCGGGCGTATGACGATCAAAGCCTGGGGTGGAAAGAAACCTCTGTACTCAGTTCATGATGAAAAAGCAGAGGCAAACGTACGCGTGGAAATCGAGGTGGTAAACTGAGATTCGTTTTGCGGCGGATGTGCAGCCGGTACCGGTTCGGGAGCCAATCTCAATACTACAACGCGGGTGTTGTCAGCGTCTTGGGTGCTGATAAGTCAGATGTTTTTTGTGAACGTATTTATCGGCCAAGAGTGGCATACAAACCAATTGCATGCGAAAAGACAATCTCAGTTTCCTAAGCGGAAACGGACGAGTTGTTTACGTGCACAGGGTGATCCTTGATCTACCCAACAGGGGAGTTGCTAATCGTCTATTCATCCTGGTACGGTCTTTCTCACCAGCACCAGGGTATCAAACACCAGTTTGGATGACCAGATGAAGGATGCAGTTGGCCACACGGAGGCGAAATTGCTAAATGCGGACTTGTATGCGACGCCAATAACTGCGTTTGTGTTCCGGGATGCGTTCGGCCGGTCGGCATCGTTGTAAGCGGGTGTATTCCAATCCGCGGGATGGGCCAGTGCAGCGCATAGCAATTCTGGGAGCATGTTGTCAGACCAAGCGCAGTTGCGTAGGTGCGAATACCGCCTGATATTTCGAGGAGCGCCCGATGGCACGCTATGTACAACGTTGTTTGGCATTGGCTATTGTAGCTTCCGTCCGAATTGTTCCACTTTTGTCACCAAGGTATTCGGGAATGCTTCGGTAGATTTCCGGGTCGGTTTGGTGTTGGTTGTCCGCACCGGTTGTATACCACAGAAGCCTACTGTCGATTGTTTGAGTTGGTTGATACTTGGCTGGCCAAACGCTAACCAGTAACACCATCGCGGTTGATCAGGCTTGGTGATGATGGCCCGGTTTTACCTGCTAGAAGTTTGTCGCGCCAAACGGAATCTTCCTGGTATTTGAATGAGAAGCCCGGCAAAAAGAGGCGGTCGACAAAGCCTTTGGTCATCGCAGACTGTCCACCAGGGCAGACGGGATTAACCCATACCAGGAGGTTTGCCAATTGGATTTTTTTCCAGGCGTCAAGGAGGTCAGTCTCCAACTCCATCCGTTGTCGGTATCCGAGGTGCAGGTCCGGATCGAACGCCAGATCCCGGAAGATGATCTCCCGGAGTTTCGCGCCCGCAGCCAAGAACCTTTTTGTATGCTGCAAAGATACTGAAGCCGCAGTTGTCGCTCTTCGGGTTTCCGTTGACCACAACGAAGTTCATACCTGTTTCAAGGTAATTCGTTCAGGTTGTCTTCGCGCAGGTATAGCGATACACACATGGCGAGTGTCCCTGTTGAGGAGCAGCATTTGTTCGGGCTAAATACCGCGTGGCGGCATGCTCCCTACTTCCGGCTCAGGTTCAAACCGATCACTCCGATCACTACCAGCACCAGGGATACAGCCTTCACCAAATCCATCTTCTCGTTGAAATAGAACACCCCGACTATCGCCAGAATGGCAACACCTACACCCGACCAAACTGCATAGACAACGCTGATCTCAAAGTACTTCAGCGCCAACGTTAAGAATATCAAACTTCCTGCATAGCACACAAATACCCCAACCGAGTATAGCAGCTTTGTGAAACTATCGGAAAGTTTCATCATGACGGAGCCGGCAACCTCCAAGAGGATCGCGACAAGCAGGTAAATCCATTTCATGCCCGAATCAGTTTCCAGGATTGCCGGATGAAAAATGGGCCGGCCGTGAGGCAGTAAATCTTAATCAGGATTTCAATCACCTCTTCCGTGTTCAGTTGGTAGAGCAATCCGGTGAGGTGTCCATACCCCAGCGCATACAAGCCCAGAAAGATTAGCCCCGAACCGGTCATCGTACCGAACAACGCAGCAAACTTGTCTCTTTTGTCCAGGTGTAAGACTGCCAACACAGCGCTGATGGCGATGTAGAAATCAGGTACCGGAAACGACATGAACCAGGTGCGGTAGCCGGGCACGACTTCCTCCACCGGAAATACCCCAGTGAACACACTAATCCAGTAGGCCGGAATCAGCGCGGCTGTTGTAATCAGCAAGCCTCGAAATAATCTTTCCTTTTTCATATTGTTGATGTTTGATTTGTCGGATCAAGGGCGAGGAAAATTGCCTGCGGCCTGTTTTTCAGGTCTCGGCATAATTGTTCCATCGGTTTTGTTTGCATACTTGCGGAGCCGTGATGGGTATTCGCAGCCCATCGTTTGTCCAGACGCACCGTGGGTACAGTGTGCAATGACTGCTTCCAGTATACCAGAAATATTGTTTCCATTTTTTCTGACACGTGTGCTCGCTCCCATTTGGGTACTGAACGAGAGATCGGCAGCGATCTGGCAGCAGGAGATTCCGCATGTACCGGTAAACCGTGCTCCCACCCACCGGAAAATGCTGAACATCTTGTGCAATGCGGCTGCTCTTTTGTTATGACAAGATTCCGCAGAAAGCTGCAGGTGTTTTTTGACAAAAGTCAAAAAGAGTTTTTTTCAGCGCTTTTTACTTCTGATCCGGCTCAATGTTTCCTGTGAGATGCCCAGGTAGGACGCAATTTGTCCGAGGGAGGCTTTTTGCAATAGGGCCGGTTGATGATCCTCGAGGTGGCGATACCGTTCTTCGGAACTGTGTAGTTGCAGCGACTGGGTGCGTACCTCCAATTCGAGACAATATTTCTCTGTCAGCAGCCGGCCTACCAGATTCAGCTCTGGATGGGTATTGTAAAGGGTAAGCAGTTGTTCATAGCTGATGCAATACAATATACTGGTAGCCATGACCTCAATGACCTCGTGACTTGGTTGTTGAGTACTGAACGAGTACATCGATGTGACGACCTCATTTTCAGCAGCAAACCAAAGCGTCTTTTCTTTATCGTGTTGCACGCAGTAGCCCCGTAAAAAGCCACTTTCGATCAGGTATAGTTTTTGGCACACCTGCCCGCGCCGTAAGAGAATAGTTCCCTTCCGGAATTGACGCCTCACAATAATTTGGCTTAGCGCCGTTTTGGTTTTTTCGCTCAGCGCAGCATGGTGCGCAAGCACGTCAAAAAGTTTTTCCAAGCACGATGTAACTTTTGCATCTGGCCTATCAGATGCCGAGTCGCTTTTGGATCGTGCTTTTTCGCGCAAGCATCGCCCCGAGGCAATTCATTCACCTGTGGCCGTTCCACAGGTAAACGTAATCATCAGAACTTTGGTTAAGCCTAACCTGCCTTTTTGTTTTGGTTGCCAAGCCGATGCCACGACGTGCGGCAAGGGGGTGATCATCCATATTGCCGGGCGTTACCGCTCGCATTAAAAGTGCTCACACCAGCGCGCAGCTGGTAACCAGCAAATGATCTTCTTACCGCGTAAGAAAAGTGCTCTTCCTTTAAGAGATCAACAGATTATCCGAGCAAGAGATAACGGAGCGTTTGCTGGTATGAAGGCGAACGACCACTCGTGATATCCCCTACGAAACATGAATGGCGATATGCCAACTGGCGCGGAGTAAACTCTACTCTTTGCGCTAAACGGAAAAGCACCAGGCGTATACCCTTGCGGGAGCATAGGCGGTGCCCACAGCTCATCCTGCCACCACCAAAACTTCTTCCCCGCTTCGGGTCTGCGAAATCCGAGATCGGCACCAACTTTACAGTTACATTGCTTAACTCAGGATCGGTACGCGCGGTTTTAAAACATCAAACCCACCTGAAATGCGATATTGCTATTCCGAAACTGTACCTCACCCACACCTTGAACCTCACCCCGGCGCGAAGCCCGGTCATATTCAACTGATGCGACCAGGGCATAGCGGTTTTTTAACGGATAGTGATACCCTAACCCTAAGGTGAACGAATTGCCAATGGCGAATTGGTGGTCAAAATTCAGCAATCGGCTATTCCTGTACTTCTGGGTAAACTGCGTGACGAAATTAAAATCACCCAGCAGGTAAAGACCTTCAGCAGCCGTCTTTGAAAATGGGTAGTATTTTGCCGAAAATGCCGTACCCCAGAAATTGAAAAACATCTCCCCCTCATTATCGCCCTGAGATGGGGCAGCACCAAGTGATTTGAACTTTAGTCCGATGTGGAAATGGTCAATGTTTTTGAACTTCCGGTAAGCAGCAAGCGAAAAGAGTCCACCGCCGCTGGTACTGAAGTTACCGTTCTCAAACTTCTCCCGGAGCCCGTCGGAAAATTGGGTAACGCCATAGCCAGCCTTGAATTCGCCATACGTGAAGCCGCTAGACCCGGAAGCCAGTAGTGGCGTAGCTTCTTGTTGAGCAAATACAAATTTTGCCAGCAGGCCAGCGAGCAGTAAAGTCAAAAATCTTTTTTTCATGATGTTCATTGTGTTGGATTGATCAGGGCTCAAAGGTCGTGTCGGCCAGTTTACTCTTCGTTGATCTTGATCAATTAATGATGATTGTTCCCACTCAATACGGTGTTGGATAAGCCATTAGTTAAATCCGGCGATAGTCTGGTACGTAGCCCGGCTGGGTCGCCTGCCGGCACACGTGTTTTATTTTCCATAGAGGATAGGGGAAACCGGCGTAATGAAGGAAAACGTGGCCGATATCATCCCGGAATTGTCATTAGAATCTAATACCGAGGTATACTTGAATTGCTTTTCATTGAGTTGAAAGGAAATTTCAACAACGTGAATGCTGTAAGAAATTCTTCCATATTTTGGTCTGTTTAATACACTTTAGTATGTTGATAATTCGTATTTTAAACCTGTATTTTTCTAATGGCCACCATTAGAACTTTTTTCTAATGACAATTTCGGGATCATTTTGCTTTTCGTGCCTTCGAAACGCTGGCACGTTTATTTTTTCATTACGAATGGTAAGATGACCATCCGGCAAGTAGCAGGAGCGAAATCGGGGTTAGGAGAAAAGTCAAAAGGGTGCCTGGGGAAAGCAAATAAATACAACACTTGCATTTTTAGTAAAAAAATCTTGACAGGCTAAACACCTTGAGTGCTTTCACAATGCTTATCCCATACCATGTATTGTCTCTCAGAGAGGGCGATACAGTTTTTGCGGCATTTTTTTTTCGAACTGTCGTTTGGCGAGAGCAGGTGGCTGGCGGTTTGTTGCCGTAACCAGAATAGTTTTCGTTTTCCGGTTTCTTCGTCCTCTTCCCTCATGCTTCGGGACTCGTCCTCGCCATGACGTGGGCACGTCATGGCGAGGCCTGCTTCAGGCCAGAGCAACTTGAGGCCGCGGCAGGGATGCGCAGGGCCTGGTACCCGCGCGCTTCGCGCGGGTACGGAGCGAACAGCGACCCCGGAGCAGCCCGCAAGCCGCCCAAAAAATTATCCGGATGGGTGAACCGAATGCACCGCGACGTTGCGCGTACTTAATCCTCCGCTCATCCATTCGCGGGGGCGGGCTTCGTGTACCTGAAATTGCACAGCAGTCCGGGATGCACCCGCGTGTAGCGGGGAACGTGTGGCATCCCACCTGCAGCAGGCCGGCACGGCACATTCAAAAAATCCTCTGACATAACAGGTTGGAGGGCGGCGCAGGTGGGCGCGGCCGTAGAGAGTACCCGGGACGGGAGTTGAACCCGTACAGCCTTTAAGGGCCACAGGATTTTAAGTCCTGCGTGTCTACCAATTCCACCACCCGGGCGGGCGTGTACGTGTTCGTTGTCGGTTGTAGCTTGCCGGGCGCAGTTTGGTCCGCGCACTAAAAACAAAAAAGTGTGGGGTTCACCACACTTTCATATCGGATCACCATTACCGAACAACGTGTAACGATTTTTGAGCGGGAAACGAGACTCGAACTCGCGACCCCAACCTTGGCAAGGTTGTGCTCTACCAACTGAGCTACTCCCGCATCTGGTCGCCATCCGTTTTGATGGCGGGTTCCCCCGAAAGGGACTGCAAATTTAAGCCCCGCATCACAAAATCCAAATTGGCCGCCAAAATATGGGGCTGCCGACGCCTGCCTGCCGCCAAAACTTTTACCGCGAAATGCGGACTTTTTCCCCTTTCTTTGTGTTGAAACAGTGATGAATCAGGCTCAGACCATTGCCCACTATCAGCCGCTGCTGCACCGCATCGCCTACAACCTGGTGCGCTGCCAGCACGATGCCGAAGACATTGTGCAGGAAACATTTACACGCTGGCTCACGGTGGACCCGCAACAGATTGAAAACACCAAGGCCTACCTGATCCGCGCGGTTACCAACAACTGCCTCAACCACCTCCAGGCGCTCAAGCGCAAGAAGGAGGAATACTTCGACTCCTGGCACATGCCGGAGTTCCTTGCCCGCTGGACGAAGGAAATGAACCTGCAAGCCCTCGACATGGATGTGCACCTGCAGGAGGCATTCCGCGTGCTGCACCACAAGCTTGAGCCGCTGGAGCGCGCCGTATTTGTGCTGAAAGAGGTGTTCGACTGGGATTATAACGAGTTGACAGCCGCCCTCGACAAAAAAAAGGATCACTGCCGCCAGCTGCTGGCGCGGGCCCGTAAAAAGCTGGATTCCGAGACGGGCACCCTGCACCTGGACCTGCCCGATGCCCAAACGCTCATTAGCCGTTTCCGCGCCTCCTGTGATGTAGGCAATGCCACTGACTACCTGCTGCAACTGAAAAAAGACATTGCAGAGGCCGTTCAGAAAAAAATCAGCAAATAATTCCCCGGGTTTGTCACAAACCCCCTGCCGGGTTTGTCTTACACATATCCACCCGTAAAGACCGGGAGGGAAACGTATTCCTAAAACCGAACCTGCTCATGCTCATTATTCTTTCCTTTTTTGTTGCGCACTGGTATCTGTCGCTTTTTTTCCAGACGTTCTTCCTGCATCGGTATGCCGCCCACAAGGCGTTTACCATGAACAAAACCACCGAGAAGATCTTCTTTGTGCTGACCTGGATTTTCCAGGGTTCCAACTACCTGAGCCCGTATGGCTATGGGGTGATGCACCGCATGCACCACGCCTTTGCCGACACGGAAAACGATCCACACTCGCCCTCCTACGATGAAACGATCTGGAACATGATGTGGAAGACGAAGACGATCTATTCGGCCATAGCCAACCGCAAGATGGTGGTGGATGCGCGGTTCACCGAGGGCGTGCCGCAGTGGGAGCCGTTCGATCGCTTTGCGCGCTCGTGGCCGTCGCGCCTGCTGTGGGGGTCGCTCTATGTGCTGTTTTACATGCAGTTTGCCACTACCTGGTGGCTTTGGCTGCTGCTGCCGATTCATTTTCTGATGAGCCCGCTGCACGGCGCCATCATCAACTGGTTTGCTCACAAGTACGGCTACCGCAACTTCGAGGTGGGCGATACGTCAAAGAATTTTTTGCCCGTGGATTTTCTGATGATGGGCGAGAGCTATCACAACAACCACCACAAAAACGGGGCGCGCGCCAACTTTGGCGGTATCCGCTGGCACGAGGTGGATCC
>CANGUI010000010.1 GCA_947457025.1 Flammeovirgaceae bacterium
AAACTATCGCTTCGACAATTTTGTGGAGGGTGACTGCAACCGCCTCGCCCGGTCGGCCGGAGTTGCAGTAGCTAAAAAGCCAGGCGTTACTTCTTTCAATCCGCTGATGTTGTACGGAGGGGTAGGCGTGGGGAAAACACACCTCGTGCAGGCGGTCGGTAATGAAATTAAGCGCAACATGCCCGAAAAGGTGGTGTTGTATGTCGACCAGAATGATTTTACAAGCCAATTTTTGAACGCTCTTCAAAACCACAAGATTCAAGAATTTCAGAATTACTACCTGCAGGTGGATTTATTGATTTTGGATGATGTGCAGTTTCTGGCCGGCCGCGAGAAAACACAGGAGATGTTCTTCCACATCTTTAATCAGTTACATCAAAGCGGGAAGCAAATCATCATGACGAGTGATTGCCCTCCGCGCGATTTAAAAGGTTTTCAGGAAAGGCTGCTGTCGCGGTTTAAATGGGGACTCACTGCCGATTTGCAAGAGCCCGATTTTGAAACCAAGCTGGCCATCATCCACAATAAGATGAAGTCGGATGGCGTAGAGATGCCCCGCGAGGTGGCCGAATACCTGGCCTACAGTGTCGATACGAATCTACGCGATATGGAAGGAGTGTTGAACTCGCTGATGTTTCACGCCACATTGCTGAAAAAGGAAATAGACCTCGAACTGGCAAAAGAGGTGATGAAGAACATCGTAAAGGAAATTCAATCGGATGTAAGCGTTGATTATATCCAAAAAACGGTGGCTGATTTCTTCAAAGTGGAGTTGGAGGCGATGAAGGGGAAAATCAAAAAACGAGAAATTGTGATTCCACGCCAGGTGGCCATGTATTTCTGCAAACGCTACACGCAACTCACGCTCGCGCTGATTGGCGAAAACTTCGGGGGCCGCGATCACAGCACGGTAATTCATGCGCTGGAATCGGTAGAAGATTTGATGAAGACCGACTCCAATTTTAAGAACTCGGTTGACGAATTAAATAAGAAATTAAAAATGAGAATGGCTTCGTAACGAAGCCATTTCTTTTTTGCGTTCTTGCGAATTTTGGTTTTTGCGTGAGCGGAAACCAAACGGCTTTCCTAGCGAAGCACGAACTCTTTAATGAATCTTTCCCTGCCGGATGTGACGGCCTCCAGATAGCCGCGTCCTTTGTATGTTGTGAAAAAGTCGATCACGTCTCGCGGGTCTTTTACACTCTTGCGGTTGATGACCATGATCACAACATTTTCGGGCAACCCTAACTCACGGACTAATCCACCCTCTTTGATCCGAAACACCTTTACGCCATAATCTACTGCTTCGAAACTGGCGCCAAGAGTTGCATCACTGTAAACTTTTCTCCGGATAATAGTAGTGCCGCCGTTTTTGTTCAGCAGCGTAAGTTCGGCCTGGTTGAGCTGGCCCTCTCGCTTGTAGGTAATCAACACCTTATCGCCGGGAGAGCGGTAGGCGATTTCCTCTTCGAACGCGCTCTGTGTACTCACCACGATATCATTCACTTTTGTGATAATATCACCGGCCTTCAGTCCCGCGCTCCGGGCGGCGCCTTCGGCATCGACCTTGCCGATCAACACCCCGTTAAAGTTTCGGGTGTCAGGATCGAGGCGGAACTTCGCCGCATTCTCGGAATCGTATTCGATAATCGTAGCACCAAAAATCGCCTTCTGTGGGCCGTCATATTTTATAATATCTTCTACAACTTTTTTTGCGATGTCCACCGGAACGGCAAAGGCATATCCGGTGTAGGAGCCGGTGCGTGACAGGATTGCCGTACTGATGCCGACCAACTCGCCGTTTTTGTTAACGAGCGCTCCGCCGGAATTGCCCGGGTTAATTGCCGCATCGGTCTGGATAAACGATTCAATCGGAAACCGATCTTCCACAACATTTATTCCTCGGCCTTTGGCGCTGACAATTCCTGCCGTGACCGTTGAACTGAGCGAAAACGGATTACCAACTGCGATGACCCATTCGCCTACGGCTACATTTTTCGAACTCCCAAGGGTGATCGCAGGCAAACCGGTCTCCTTGATTTTCAGCACGGCCAGGTCGGTGGAGGGATCCGTGCCAACGAGTTCGGCCGCATAGGTCTTTTTGTTGTAAATGACCTGGATGCGCTCAGCCGTCTGAATAACATGATTATTGGTGATAATGTAGCCATCCGGTGAAAAGATCACGCCACTGCCTGAACTTACCTGCGTCTGCGGGCTGCCGTTTCCGAAAAACCAGTCCCAATATGAAGAGGTAACACCCTGCGAAATGCTGTTGATATACACCACGCTGGGAATGGCTTTGGTTGCCGCTTCACTGAAGTCAACTTTCTCGATCGTAGCTGCGGGTGCGGGATTTACCAGGGTGGGCTGGTAGACGGAGTTATTGAATTCATTCACGCCTTGCACGGCGTTCTGCTGCTCGCGTTTTTTCCGTTCGCTTTGATATTCGTTCATCAAATAGGCGCCGGCCATGCCTGCCAGGAGCGCCAGGGTGATTGTTTGAAGCGTCTTCATACGTTGCAATGAAACGTGAATCTTCCGGCAGATGTTTTCTGATACGGGTTGACATCGGAGGCTCAAAAATCGGCCCAAAGCGGCAAAACCGGAAGGTTTGACAGGCGCGCCCGTGCGAATATTCCGTAACTTGCGGCGCGATGAGAATCCGATCGTTTTTAGCCCGCCCTTTTTCAGCGCATATCGTGCGCCAAACGCGGCAGTGGGCTTCGCGACCGGGCGCGGTGCAACGCCAGATCTTTGGGCAGATTATCGACCGGGCAGCGGGTACAGCCTTTGGGCGCGACCATGGCTTTTCCGAGATCCGGACACACGCGGACTATGTCCGGCAAGTGCCCATTCGTGATTATGAAGACCTGAAGCCTTACGTAGAACGGGTGGTCCAGGGGGAGGCCAACGTATTGTGGCCCGGCAAGCCGGCTTACTTTGCCAAAACGTCCGGCACAACCTCGGGAACCAAGTATATCCCGATTACAGCCGACTCGATTCCCAATCACATCAACAGCGCCCGTAATGCGTTGCTCAGTTATGTGCACGAAACCGGGAATGCCTCTTTCCTGGACGGGGGTCTGATTTTTCTGTCAGGAAGTCCGGAGTTGGACGAAATAGCGGGCATCAAAACGGGCCGGCTGTCGGGAATTGTGAATCACCATGTACCCGGTTATCTGCGCACCAACCAGAAGCCCGCGTATGCCACCAACATCATCGAGGATTGGGAGGAGAAACTGGAGCGCATCATCGATGAAACGTTGCACGAAGACATGACGCTTATCAGCGGCATTCCACCCTGGGTGCAGATGTACTTCGACCGGATTACGGCGCGGACCGGAAAAAAAATCAAAGATGTATTTCCCAACTTTTCGATGTTTGTGTATGGCGGGGTGAACTTTGAACCCTATCGCGCCAAGCTCTTTGAGAGCATTGGAAAAAAGATCGATGCCATTGAGACCTATCCGGCATCCGAAGGGTTTATCGCCTATCAGGATTCACAACAAGCTGAAGGATTGCTGCTGTTGTTGAACAGTGGTATCTTCTTCGAATTCATTCCCGCCGAGGAATATTTCGCGGAGCGCCCGCGTCGCCTCACCATTGAAGAGGTTGAACTCGGCAAGAACTATGCGGTGATCATCAACAGTAACGCAGGCTTGTGGGGCTACTCGATCGGTGACACGGTTAAGTTTGTTTCTAAGGATCCGTATCGGTTGCTCGTCACCGGGCGGATCAAGCATTTTATCTCTGCCTTTGGCGAGCATGTGATCGGGGAGGAAGTGGAGAAGGCCATGAAGGCCGCATGCGCGCGTTTTCCGGAAACCGAGTTGGTAGAGTTTACCGTGGCCCCGCAGGTAACGCCCCGCGAGGGATTGCCCTATCACGAATGGCTGATCGAGTTTGCAAATGCGCCTGCGGACCTACCGGCCTTTCGTGAGGAGTTGGACAACCAAATGCGCAGCCTCAATGTTTATTATGATGATTTGATTACCGGAAGCATATTACAAAAACTGGTGATCACACCGCTGAAGCGGAGTGCGTTTATCGAATACATGAAATCACAGGGGAAATTGGGCGGGCAGAACAAAGTACCGCGGCTGAGCAATGACCGGAAAATTGCAGATGATGTAAACCGTTTTGTAGCATGATTTCACCGAAGCAAAAGGAAATTTTGCTTGAACATTTGAAGCCCATCAAACCATTAAAGGTGGGGATATTCGGTTCTTATGCGCGCGGAGAAAATACACCCGACAGCGATCTGGATGTATTAATTGAGTTGGATTATTCAAACCAAATCAGCCTGTTGGACTTAGTGCGTGTTGAACAAGATCTTACCGAGGCATTGGGTATACCCGTTGATCTCGTTACCGATAAGTCACTTTCTTCTTTCCTCCGCCCCTATGTTGAAAAAGAGGTCGTGTACGTCCGATGAAGAATCCGAAAGTTCTGCTACAACACGTTTTGAGCGCAATAGCAAATATTGAGCAGTTCACAACTGGGGCGACGCAGGATGAATTCTTATCAAACTTCATGATGCAACACGCGGTTATCCGCAATATTGAAGTTATTGGCGAAGCAAGTAAGAATATCGTTGTCGAGATCAAGAATTCATTCCCGGCCGTACCGTGGCGCGACATTACAGCTATGCGAAATAAGTTGATTCATGAGTATTTTGCGGTAGACGCGGAGGCCGTGTGGTTTGTCGTCAAGAATGATCTGCCGAAATTGAAACAACAAATGGTTGAAATCCTTAACACAGAGCTCTGATTGAAATCCCCCAAACACATCGCCATTCTCGGTTCTACCGGCTCTATCGGTACGCAGGCGCTTGACGTTGTTGCCGCCCATCCCGATGAACTGGTGGTAGACGTACTCACTGCGCAGAACAACGCGAAACTTCTGGTTGAGCAGGCCATCCGCTTTCAGCCCAACGCGGTCGTTATCGCGAATGAAGATTTATATCCGGAAGTGAAGTCAGCGCTCGCTTCCCATCCCATCAAAGTGTTCGCAGGTGAGAACGCGTTAACATCTGTAATGGAAATGGATTCATTTTCGCTGGTGCTCACTGCGTTAGTTGGCTACTCCGGCCTGCGGCCTACCATCCGCGCGATTGAGCACGGCAAAACCATTGCTCTCGCCAACAAGGAAACCCTGGTGGTAGGCGGCGAGTTAATTACCCGTTTAGCCCGCGAAAAAGGGGTGAATATTTATCCGGTAGATTCAGAACACTCCGCCATTTTTCAATGCCTCGTAGGTGAGTTTCACAATCCGATAGAAAAGATTGTACTTACCGCCAGCGGCGGCCCATTTCGCGGCAAGAAGCGCGATGAGCTGCTCTATGTAACAAAAGCGCAGGCGCTGAAGCACCCGAATTGGACGATGGGCGCGAAGGTAACGATCGATTCCGCTTCGCTGATGAACAAAGGCCTGGAGGTAATTGAAGCGAAATGGCTTTTTGCATTACGGGCCGACCAGGTAGAGGTGGTGGTACACCCTCAGTCGATTATTCACTCCATCGTGCAGTTTGAAGATGGCTCAATGAAGGCGCAGATGGGTTTGCCAGACATGCGGCTGCCCATCCAGTTTGCGCTGGGCTATCCCAACCGGTTAAAAAGTAATTTTCCGCGCTTCGACTTTGCGCGGTACCCCGCACTTACTTTTGAGCAACCCGATACCGAAACTTTTCGTAATCTTGCGCTCGCTTACGAGGCCCTGCACCGGGGCGGCAACCAGCCGTGTGTGCTGAATGCCGCTAATGAAATAGCGGTGGCTGCCTTTTTGAAAGATGAAGTGGGGTTCTTGGAGATGTCGGAAATAGTTGAAAAATGTTTGCAAACCATCGACTTTGTGGCCCATCCTTCGTATGAAGATTACGTACAAACCGATCAGGAAACACGAATGAAAGCACTAGAACTTATTGCATAATGGAAGGAATGATCATGACGGCCCAGCTGCTGCTGAGTCTTTCGATTTTGATTGTGGTACACGAATGGGGCCACTACATCACTGCCCGGATGTTTGATATCAAGGTAGAGAAGTTCTATTTATTTTTCGACTTCCTTTTCCCGTTGGCGAATGTGCTCAACTTCTCGCTGATCAAATACAAGAAAGGTGATACTGAGTTTGGTGTGGGCTGGTTTCCCCTGGGCGGCTACGTGAAGATTGCCGGCATGGTGGATGAAAGCATGGACAAAGACCAGATGAAGGCGGCCCCGGAACCATGGGAATTTCGCGCGAAGCCCGCCTGGCAGAGGCTCATTGTCATGCTTGGCGGAATCATCGTGAATGTGATCATGGGCATCATCATCTTCATTGGCATCACTTACTGGATTGGCGACCGCTACATTCCGATGAGCTTCATCAACGAAAACGGTGGGGTCTATGCAAAAGAGCTCGGCCAGGAACTCGGCATCCGGTCGGGCGATAAGATCACGAAGATTAATGGTGAGCCATTTGAAAAATTCGAAGACCTGACGAAGCCTGAAGTGCTCCTGGGCAGCGGCGCCTATTACACGATCGTTCGCGGCGAGGAGGAAATGCAAATTCCGATTCCGCCTGATTTTATCGATAAGTTGAGCGATAAAGAGGCGCTGTCGCAATTTATTTCGCCGGTTCCGCGCCTGAAAGCGGAGGTGAGTAGCATCAGCAAAAAAAGCCTGGCGGAGCAGGTAGGTTTACAAAAGGGAGATCGGTTTGTCGCACTCAACGGGCAGCCTGTCACCTTTTTCGACGAGGTGGAAGACTTTATTAAAAATTACACGGGCGACTCCCTGCAGATGACCATCCAGCGCGGTGGCCAGACGTTAGTGCTTGCGGGTGTTCTGGGGACAAGTCGCTTGATTGGTTTCTACGCCCCCAACTCGATATCAAAAGATGAGCTTCAGGCTGTGACCTACTCGTTCTCTGAATCCCTCGGCCTGGGTGCTCAACGGGCATTTGGCGTAATCTTCGTACAGGCAAAGGCATTTAAGAAAATGTTTTCGGGAGATATTTCTTTCCGGAAATCGCTTTCCGGACCCGTGGGCATGGCGCAGATGTATGGCGGTACGTGGGATTGGGAGCGCTTCTGGCGGATGACAGGTCTGCTTTCCATGGTGCTGGCCTTCATGAACTTCCTGCCGATTCCGGCTCTGGATGGCGGCTATGTTGTATTCTTATTGTATGAGATGATCAGCGGTAAAGAACCTTCGGAAAAAGTGTTTGAAACCGCCTTGAAAATCGGCATGGCTCTGCTGCTTCTCCTCATGGTATTTGTTTTCTACAACGACTTCGCGAAGTTGTTTTCGTAGCCATTTTCTATCCGCGATCTAAAAAAAGGGCGGTATCTGTCCACCCTTTTTTATTTTCCGATCGGCAGTAGCCCGAGTCACCAAACTAATCAACAACATCTGCGCTCGGGGCAGCGTGCTGACGAATGATGTTTTCTAATTGGTAAGCAGGCACCACGCCCGACTGCCGCCACAGCACCTGGCCTTTTTTGAAAAGAATCAACGTGGGTACCCCCTGCACCTGGTAGGCGGCAGCGGCCTGCGGATTCTTATCTACATCTACCGTAATGATGGCAGCCTCATTGCCCACTTTTTCGGAAAGTTCTTTTAAGATGGGTTTCATCATCTGGCAGGGGCCGCACCAAGTAGCGAAAAAGTCAACCAGCACGGGCTTCTCACTGCGAATCAAATCGTTGAATGCTTTCTTCGGTTCCATACGTCGTCAAAACGGATACACATGGAGAATGGTTCCATCGGTTGAACTTGGAGGGCTCGGCGTCACTCGGAACAGAGAATGATCTCAAAAAAGAAGCCACACGACAAAGTGCCGTGTGGCTTTTTCAGCGATACCCGGGTGTTGCCTACATCGCGTCGGGCAGGCTTACGGCATCAATTTGTTTTTCGCGCACCAGCTGATTCAGTTTGGGCACTTGCTCGTTAAATACCTTTTTAAGGGCGTTAAGCTGCTCATCAATCTTACCGGTCACTTCGCTGTACACCGCCCGCACTTGGTGCGTTGGCTCATAATCGCTGCCATCCACTTCGCCAGCTAACGCGGCCAGTTTGTTGTTTAACCTTACGGGGAAGTTGAGCGGATCTTGCCCACTTCGGTTTTTAGTTTGATAGAGTGCTTCTTCAATCTTCTTCATCCCATCCAGAATTTGCTTGGCCTGATCGTTGATGGCCTTGAACTCTTCCTTACCTTTCATCGGCTCCGTTACGCGGTTAATTTGTTCGCGCGAAGTTCGGATACGTTTGATCGCTTGGTGCGTTTCGGTGAGTTTATCACGAACCGCGATCGAAAACTCAAACTGCTCGCGGATGTCGGCCACGGTACCGCTGGTGCGCGGGTCTTTTACGATTTCGAATTCGGTTTCGGAGGAGGTACCATTTACCGTAAGACGGGCTTTGTAGGTGCCCGGCACCGCCTTTGGTCCGGTTAAGCCACCGGCCCATAGAATCAATCCATCAAAACCCTCGGCATCCGCATAGCGCATATTCCACACAAACTTGTTCATGCCGGGCTTAATCCGCAGTTGCTCTTCTTTTGCTTTTTTATCCGGCTTGGTGGCGTATTTTTTAATCACCTTGCCATTCGCTTCCAGAATTTCCAGTGCGGCCACGGCTTTCGTGGTGTCTTTGATGAAGTAGTGCATAATTACACCGCCCGGGTGGTTGCGCCCCTCTGTTTTTGAACCACTGCGCCCGCGCCACGAAACATCGCCTCCGTTCATCCGGTAGCTGGGCATGGGTTTGTACAGGTTTACATCGGCTTTCGCCACGCTTTCGTTCAGTTGATGCAGCGGGGTAAGATCATCGATCATCCAGAAACTGCGCCCCTGGGTGGCAGCAATCAGATTATCGTTTTTGATGGTGAGATCCGTAATCGGTACGATGGGCAGGTTGAGTTGGAACGGTTTCCAACTTGCGCCATCGTCAAAAGAAATATACATGCCTGTTTCCGTGCCCGCATACAATAGGCCTTTGCGCTTGGGGTCTGCACGCAGCACGCGTGTGAAATGCGCCGCATCAATGCCAGTAGTAATGCGTGTCCAGGTTTGGCCGTAGTCTTTCGTTTTGTATAGGTAAGGCTGATAGTCGCCCAACTTGTAGCGCGTGCCGGCAATGTAGGCGCTGCCTTTATCAAACGGATCGAACTCTACGCTGTTGATCATCATCCACTCCGGCATTCCTTTGGGCGTTACCTCAGTCCATTTCGCGCCGCCATCGCGCGTAATGTGTACGCGACCATCGTCCGTGCCGGCCAAAATCACATCTTTCTCGTAGGGCGATTCCGCTACAGCGAAAATGGTGCAATAGTATTCTACTGAAGTATTGTCTTTCGTAATCGGGCCGCCGGAGGGGCCTAGTTTGGTCGGATCATTACGCGACAGATCGGGGCTGATGATTTCCCAGCTCTCGCCACCGTTTGTGCTGGCATGCAGATACTGGGAAGCCGCATATACTTTTTTGGGATTGTGGGGCGAAAAGAAAATCGGGAAGTTCCACTGGAAGCGGTACTTCGCGCCTTCCGCACCGTGCCCCATGGGGTTATCCGGCCATGGGTTGATATTGCGTTCTTCGCCCGTGCGGTGGTTCTTGCGGGTTAGAAATCCATCATAACTTCCGCCATACACCACATCGTTATCCAGCGGATCCACGGCAATGTGGCCGCTTTCCCCACCGGCCGTCGGCTCCCAGTCGCGTTCACCAATCGAAAACCCGTCGGTGCGGTGGGCAATGCGTTGCGTGGAGTTGTCTTGCTGTGCGCCGTAAATGCGGTAGGGGAAATGATTATCCGTAGTTACGCGGTAGTATTGCGCAGTAGGTTGGTTGTGATAGGTTGTCCAGTTCTCACCGGCATCGAAGCTCACCTGGGCGCCACCATCATCGGCAATGATCATGCGCTGGTTGTCTTCGGGGGCAATCCAAAGGTCGTGATGATCGCCATGCGGTGCATTGTACGATTGAAACGTACGGCCGCCATCTTTCGAGCGGTGATAGGCCACGTTCATCACATACACAATATCTTCTTCTTTTGTATCGGCATAGATTTTTGAATAGTACCATGCGCGTTGGCGCAAGTTGCGGTCGTCATTCATTTTCCGCCAGGTTTTGCCGGCATCGTCCGAGCGGTACACACCGCCATTATCGTTTTCGATGATGGCGTATACGCGATTAGAATTTACAGGCGATACGGATACACCGCTAATGCCCCAAATACCTTTTGGCAGGCCTTCGTTTTTGGTGATCTCCGTCCAGGTATCGCCACCATCCGTGGTTTTCCATAGGCCGGAACCCTCGCCGCCGCTCTCCAGGCTGTAGGGCGTTCTGCGGATACGCCACGTGCTGGCATATAAAATACGTGGGTTGCTGGGATCCATATTTAACTCAACGGCACCGGCATCCGCGTTAGCGAAAAGAATCCGCTTCCAGCTTTTGCCACCATCTACCGAGCGGTATACTCCGCGTTCGTCAGAGGATTTGAAAAGATCGCCCAACACCGCGGCGTAGACCACGTCTGGGTTTTTGGGATGGATCACGATGCGCGGAATGTGACGAGAATCCTTTAACCCAATGGCAGTCCAGGTCTTTCCGGCATCGGTAGTTTTGAACATCCCATAGCCGTAGGATACATTGCCGCGCACCGTTACTTCACCACCGCCTACGTAGATCACGTTATTATCCCACTCGCTAACGGCTACAGCGCCAATGCTGCCGCCAAAAAAACCGTCGGAAATATTCTCCCAGGTATTTCCTGCATCGGTGGTGCGCCAAACACCACCACCGGTGGCGCCAAAGTAGTAGAGATTCGGTTTGCCCGGCACGCCGGCAACGGTGGCCGACCGCCCGCCGCGGAAGGGGCCGATGTTACGCCACTCGATGGCGCTGTACAACTTTTCATCATACGTTAATGTGGAAGCGGGTGGCGCCGTGCCTTTCTTCTGGGCTCCAACACTCAGTGCAGCCAGCATCCCTATTGCCAGCCACCACTTTCCTGGTTTTGTATTCATACGAAACGGTTGATTTGAGATGATTTTAACCCCGAGATTACGATCAAAATTCAAGTGGTACACCCTCTTTTTTATGAAAGGCAAAATGGCCCCAAGCGGAGGCGAATCTGCCAGAGCAAATTTTGATTGTGATGAATTTTTTCAAGATACTTACGGCATGAGTGAAAACGACAGCCGCCATTTGTTTCGCCTGCCGGTGATTGTTGCTGCGCTGGGCTATTTTGTTGATATCTACGACCTGCTGCTTTTTAGCATTGTGCGGAGGCCGAGCCTCATGGCGTTGGGCGTGCCGGAAGATCAGCTGTTTGCGCAGGGCGAGTTCTTGCTTCAGGTGCAAATGACGGGCTTGTTAATAGGCGGCATTATCTGGGGTGTGATGGGCGACAAGCGCGGCCGCCTGTCCGTGCTCTTCGGTTCTATTCTGCTCTATTCACTGGCGAATATTGCGAACGGATTAGTTACGTCCGTGCCGCAATACGCTGTTTTACGGTTCATTTCCGGCATTGGCCTGGCTGGAGAATTAGGAGCCGGCATCACGCTGGTATCGGAAGTGCTGCCCGCGCGGTTGCGTGCCTATGGTACTACGTTGGTTGCTTCCGTTGGCCTGATGGGAGCTGTGCTGGCCAACGTGATTGCCAAAACGTTCGATTGGCAGATCGCCTATTTTATCGGAGGGGGCCTGGGTTTGTTGCTGCTGCTGGCGCGCGTGAGCGTGCTGGAGTCGGGCATCTTCATGAAAATCAAAACCGCTGCGGTAAAACGCGGTCATTTCATCTCCCTGTTTACCCACGGCAAACGCTTTAAGCGGTTCATGGGCTGCATTTTCATCGGGCTTCCCATCTGGTTTGTGATCGGCATCCTGATCACTTTCTCCCCTGAATTTGCAAAAGCGCTGGGCATCACCGAAAAAATTGCAGCCGGTGATGCCGTGATGTACAGCTATATCGGGCTTGCGGTGGGAGATATGGCGAGCGGATTTATCAGCCAGGCCATTCGCTCCCGGCGCCAGGTGGTGCTGCTGTATATTTTCCTGACCGCAGTCTTTATCCTGGTTTACCTGTTTTATCCAATTCAAAGTGCCACCATGTTCTATGTGGCTTGCTTTCTGCTTGGGGTGGGAATTGGATATTGGGCGTTGTTTGTCACCATCGCAGCCGAACAATTTGGTACCAATTTGCGCAGTACTGTGGCCACGACCGTTCCGAATTTCATCCGCGGTACGGTGGTGCCCATCACGATGCTGTTTGGGTTTTTACGCGATGATCTTCAGTTGGGTGTGGTAAACGGGGCGCTCTTAGTTGGGGCGCTGACCATCGTCATCGGTCTTTTTGCCCTGCGATCGGTGGAAGAGACTTTTGGCCGCGACCTCAACTTTTTGGAAGAGGATTGAAAAATTTACGTTTTCGGCACTTTTTCCGGACGTAGCGGCACCTTTTGTGGTGTCGGCTCAAAAATCCCATAAAGTGAAAAATGCTGCTCGCTTAAACCTTTGCCCGCGCCGCCAGTCTGATAATCAAAAACATGAAAACGATCATCATAGCATGCCTGATGCTGGTTGGCGTAACCGCGATGGCACAAGAGCAGACACCGAAAGTAGATAGCCGCGAGCGCGTCCAGCGCGGGCGTATTGCCGGAGGCCGGGCCAGCGGGGAAGTCACCAGCCGGGAAGCTGCCGCCCTAAACACACAGCAACGCAATATCCGCCGAACGGAGCGGAGGGCAAAGGCCGATGGCAATGTTACGGCGCAGGAACGTCGGAAACTGGATCGCAAACAAGATCGCGCCAGCCGTAACATCCGCCGGGCCAAGACTAATAACGTGGACAACAATTGATCGGGTAACGAATCGAAGAAAAGGCCCCGCACTGCGGCGGCTTTTTTTGTTTTGGGTGCTCCATTTTGATCTCCTCGGTGGGAACTTTTATTCTCGTAGATTTGTCGTGGATTTGATAAAAGACGTTTATCAGGTTATTCCGGGGCTGACCGGTTTTGACAGGTTGTGTGAAGGTGAACGCAGCGTGCAAGCGCATGAGGGTAGCGCTTTGAAAACTGCTCTCAAATTCTACGTGGCGAGAATACTTACGCCATGGCCGCTTAATCACGCGTAGCGCGTGACAAGCTTGTCTCCCGATAAGATCGGGAGAGGCCATCATCGCTCAGCGCCTCTGTTCTGCGGGTGCTGAAACAGCGGTGTCGTTCAGCAGAAACTGGGCCCCGTTGTGTTGCGCAACGGTGTTGAGACAACAGCAACTAAGGAGGCGTGAAGGCGGTTGATTGCCTGGCGTTTCCCGAAAATTAAAATCAACTACGCATGTAGACCGTTCATGGTCATCTTCTCTGGACCAGGGTTCGACTCCCTGCAGCTCCACCCGTACGGCCACCGCACAAAGGCGGTGGCTTTTTTTATCACTCAACTCCAAAGGCTATGAAATTTGTCTTCACACTCACTACCGCCGTGTTGGTCACTGCGGGCTTTGCGCAGCAAAAACAGTTCATCAACCCGTTTCCGGTTGTGCCACCCGGCTACACACATGTGGTTGCCGTTTCGCCCGGAAAGACAATCTATATTTCAGGGCAGGTGCCGGTCAATGACAAAGGGGAGACCGTGGGGGCGGGTGATTTCCGGGCTCAGGTAGTGCAGGTATACGAAAATCTGAAGGTCGCCCTGGCGGCAGCGGGCGCCACGTTCAGCGATGTGGTGAAGATGAACACGTATGTGGTGAACTACCAACCTGCCGACGTAGTGATCATCCGCGAGGTGCGCAAAAACTATTTGTCACCCACGCAGCCGCCGGCCAGTACCCTCGTAGGCGTGCAGGCGCTGGTGAACCCCGACTTCCGGATTGAAATAGAGGCCATCGCGGTAGTCAAGTAGCTTTTGCAGTTTACAAGCATTCGGTATCTTTGCCGCTCTTTTCGAAGTTCTTTGGCTCCGTAGTTTAATGGATAGAACGAGAGATTCCGGTTCTCTTGGTGGGGGTTCGATTCCCTCCGGGGCTACTTATATGTTTTATAAAAATTTGATAATCAAGGTAATAGGTTTTATTTGTACCTATGGGTGGATGTATAGGTAGACTTACAACGGGGATTCGAAATGTACTTAGGTCGGAAAACTGAGCAACAACCCAAACGAATTAGAAAATGAAAGCAAAAACATTCTTATTTTTTTTGGCATTATCGGGAGTGCTCTACGCTCAACCCGACACTGTGACATACGAGCATTGCCAGCTAATGTCTACTCACATAACCTTTAAAAAAAAGCGCTCGTTCAGTGTTTCAGCGCCAACTAGGCTTTTGAAAGAACTTGCATGGATTACCGAAGCACAAGGCGAGCCTTACGATGTTGTGGATTTACTTGAACAAGCTGGGTGGCGATTAACTCAGACTGATTTTGAGGTTTTACAACAAACAGAATTGTCTTCGATCATTGTTTTTCGTTTTAACTTTAAAAGGCCGCGTTACATAAAACATGAGCGACGCTGAGATTAAAGCTTGTTACTTGAAAGCCCAGTAAAAAAAGCCCCCATTTGAATGAGGAGCTCAAACGGCTTTGTTTGGAGTTACCGCCATTGCTTTCGGATTTTTTAATGCGGTTGCGAAGGATCTTTTAATTCTGGTGGAAATAATGATGCGACCGCCTCACGGTCATTTTTGCCTTTTGATAAGTAATAGGACGCGTCACCTACCGGCACCCATTGCCCAAGCTCATTAACATATCCGCCAAAAGGAAACAAACTCGGGATGCCGTCATTGCCGTCTGAGTCGGTCATGCTGATTGATTGCAGCCGTGATACTGAGTAAGGCATGAGCGAAAGAATTACATCAAACTTTTCCTTTGGCTTAAGTTCCTCAAACCACGTGGGCATATTATCCCAATGGTCGTTTATAAACTTTCTTATCTGGTCCCTCATTTTGTTCTTTGATGAACCCTTAGGCTTACCCGGATTGCCGGGTTTAAATCGTGTATCTTTTTTGCCGTTGTCGGTTCTGTTATTATCGGCTATTTCGTTTTCCATTGTTTCCGTCCTTTGATTCTAAATGTTTCAACTTTTGAAATGATCTGATCGGCTTTGCGCCTTACAAGCTTGCCCTCTTTCAGGAATATGCCCGGCATTTCACGGCTAAAAATCTTTGCCGTGTGTGGTGTTCCCTCTCCGTGATCGCTGAATGTCCTTTGAACTGTTATAAGTCCCCGAGCGGCCGAATGTCTTTTGAGTTTACTAACTTTGCCCTGTGATATTTTGCAAGCGTTAGCAAGGAACCCGGAGGAGGGGCTTTGATCTGTGAATCCCTTTTTCCTCACTTGCCCCTTCCGGATTGCCTTTTGTATTCCTGTGATCTTTGCAGCAAATAATAAGCTTTCAAATTTTTTCCTTTCCCTGATCTCATTCAAAGAAGCGCGGAACGCCTGAGTATTAAACCCTGCTTTTGCTGTTATGAATTTCCAGCTTCTTAGATAGTAGGCATTTGCATCTTGTCCGATTAGTTGACTATCGACTAATGATTGAAGTAACTTTTTTAGCGTGCGTTTATCCATGCCATAAGAACGAGAAACGGCTAATAGTTTGGCCTTAGCAAAGTAGCCTGGTTGAAATTTTGATTTTAAGTAAGCCAGTAGCCTTGCCTCCTCATTGATCGGTAAGCCTGCGGGTATTGATGTCATGCGATAGCGGCCTCCCTCCTGGCTTTGTATAGTTCATCATTCAATAACCCATCTAAAAGCATTTGCCGGGCTTGTAATGGCGTTAAATCGGTATAAAATAGATCGAACGCTAATCCTTCAGCGCCTAAGAAAACAATTAGTGCCTTCTTATGGTGATCGCCTAAGAATATGTTTGGTGCAATCTTGAATAATCCGGAAACGTGTTTGCCTTTACTTACAAGTGTAAAGTCTGGGCTTCTCCGATGAATGTAACGCGGTTCCAGTAGGTAAATTGATTCCGAGAAAATCGGCTGACCTTCTGTTAAAACATAAGCCGTTTTGTTATCCGGCTTCTTACTGAATTTGTTAAATTTGCATTGCATAAGGTTAAAAAATTTAAGCCCGGAGCATGAACCCCTCCGGGTTTTGTTTTAGTTCTTTGGTTTAAAAAGAGATTCTAAATCCGACCTTTTGAAGTAGGTCTTTTTTCCTAAGGCATAAGCGGTAAGCCTCTCATCCTTTAATCGGTAAAGGAATGAACGACTAACGCCTAAAAATGCTCTGGCTTCGTGAACATTTAAGTACTCCTTTGCTGTTGCTTCCATCAGTTTATTTTGCTTGTGTGTAGCAAAGGTGTACTACTAAGGATTTTTAGGGAATAGACTTTTCCGATGAGCTTAGTAAACCGGAAAGTATTTTAATTGATGTAGCTATAAAGGGTGCTCGTTGAAGGTGATCAGGGGTTATTTTTTTTAAATTCCTTAATGATTCTACTATCAGGAATATTGAAATCAAGTTTTTTATGGTTGCGCAAATATTCTTTACTATAGCTCAAAAAATTGTCTCTCCAGTTTTTGCTATTTTTTTTTCTTTCCGCTAAACTTTTCACAGCCCCTTTTCTCTGATTGTGAAATGAAAACTTTTTTAGTTTGGCCGCAAGCTCGATAAATGAAAATTGAATTCTCCTTTCGTGTAATGCCTGTAGAAATTCCCGCTTACTGCGTTCATCCATCCACCAGCTCATTTCATCGGATAGTTTTCTTTCACGTGTTGAGCGCTTTCGCTCCAGGTAAAATTTATCGAGTTGATCGGGTTTCTTTAAATACAGTTTGATGTGTTGGTTCTCAATCACTTCGGATACTTCTTTTTTACCTTGCTCGCTGATTTTTGGGTATAGATTTTTTAAAACCTCAGGGGTGAGAATACCGAATAGTTCTAAGTGAGTTTGATGTTCAAGTAACGGGTCTCTCCATTCATTGAAAGCATCGAAGAGTCGAGTTAAAAAATATAAAACATATTCTTTACAGGTAAGTCTTGGAATATGATTAACCAAGTCCCCATAGTCTTTCCAACATTCCTTTATATGAGTAAATTTTTTTGCAACGGGATATAGATTTTTTGATTGATCTGAAGGATTAATATCCTTTTGCTTTTCTGGCTGAATATCCCCCTTTAAATCCCTTTTATTACTTTCACGTTTTGCACGGTTTCCAGCTTGTTTTGTGGTTTTCTTTTTTTTCATCGTGCAATCTTTAAAGGCGAGAGTCCCCAAGCTTTTTCCATCTCTTGCTCTGCAAACTTTTGTGATTGATTAAGGTAGTGCTTCAATAGTACCGGGATAGTCTTTCCGGTTATGGTGCTGATCGCTGAAACGCTCATGCCTTTTTCAGCCGATAGGGTGATGAATGTTCTTATTGCATCGTGTGAGCTAATCAAAGCCCAGGTGTAAACGGTTTTAAATTCCTCCCCGTCCCTTACCTGAATTTTATTCTTTGGAAAACATATCCTGTAAATCTCCTTTATGCCGTCATTAATTTTTTGCTCTGAAATTTCAGGGAGCTTGTATTCATACTTTTCAAGTATTGCCCGGATGGCCGGGGTGATGGGTATTTCTACCTTTTTGCCCGTTTTTTTGTTCTCTATTGCAATGCGATTGCCTTTGATGTTCTGATCCAGTCGCTTTAAATCGCTTATCCGAAGGCCTGTATTGCATTGTAAAACGAATAAATCCCGGACGTGCTCCAAGTTCACATAAATCGTTTCGGTTTTGCCCGAGCGTTGCACCTTCAAGTAGTTTATCCCTTTCAACTGAGCATCTTTGAATATTAGCAACTCCCCCTCAGTCAGGTATATTTTAACGCCTTCC
>CANGUI010000011.1 GCA_947457025.1 Flammeovirgaceae bacterium
AAGAACCGAGGTTGACAGCCACGGGGGTGCGTTCGATTTCTTGAAAAAAGTCTGCAAGCGGATGCTTCGAAAACCCGTCCTGCCCCACGATAATGGTGGTGATGCCCTGACTGGTGCATGCCTGCATTCCACGTAACTGAAACATACCCCAGGTGTGGTGGCTGTGGGTATCGATGAAGCCCGGGGCCACCGCTAGTCCGCTGGCTTCAATAACCGTATCGGCAGTAGCGTTTGCCAGATTACCAACTTGCGCAATCAGATTTTCCCGGAGCCCGACATCTGCTGTGATGGCCGGCGCTCCTGTACCATCATAAAGGGTAGCCTGCCGAATAATGACGTGGAAATGGGGTTGTGTACACGTGGTGAACAGGAACGCGAGCGCAAACAGGAGGAGGTACCGGATCATAGGCATTGTTGGTCGAATATCGGTTATTTTCTGACATGCAGGTTGCGGGTGCTGAGCGAAACCTGGGATCGGCTGCGGCGCGTGTGAACTGATTGGATTGGTTCGGCACCAGGCTAAAGGGCGCCAGGCACCTATGAGAGTGTCGGGCTTCCATTATCTTTGCGCTGTATGGCCGAAAAAAGTGCTGCCCGTGCGAGTGATCCAACAGGGCATGAGGAGATAGAGATTATTGGCGCTCGGGAGCATAATCTGAAAAACGTTTCGCTTTCTATCCCACGAAACAAACTGGTTGTGATTACCGGCATCAGCGGCAGTGGCAAGTCATCACTGGCCTTCGACACGATTTACGCAGAAGGGCAGCGCCGGTATATGGAGAGCTTTTCAGCTTATGCGCGCAGTTTCATCGGCAATCTTGAGCGCCCGGATGTTGACAAAATTAATGGGTTAAGCCCCGTTATTTCGATTGAGCAAAAAACCACGTCACGCAATCCACGCTCAACCGTAGGAACCGTCACGGAAATCTATGATTTCTTCCGTCTGCTGTTTGCGCGCGCGGGCGAAGCGTTTTCTTACCTGTCGGGAGAAAAAATGGTACGCCAATCGGAAGAACAAATCCTGCAAACAATCTTCCGCCAACATGGAGGCCAGCGGCTCACGTTGCTGGCTCCGGTGGTTAAAGGGCGAAAAGGACACTACCGGGAACTGTTTGTACAAATCCGTAAGCAGGGCTACAGTAAAGTGCGCGTGGACGGTGAATTGAAAGATCTTGTAGCCAAGATGCAGGTTGATCGGTTTAAAATACACGACATCGAAGTTGTGATTGACCGGATTGTGGCCGATGAAAAAGACCGCCCACGCATCAGCCAGTCGGTAAACCGTGCCCTGAAGGAAGGCAAGGGGGTGATGATGGTGTTGACCGCCGGTGGCACCGTGCAGCATTTCTCAAAATTCCTCATGGACCCCAAAACCGGGCTGTCGTACGATGAGCCGGCACCAAATTTATTTTCTTTTAATTCGCCCTACGGAGCCTGTCCGGTTTGCGCTGGTTTGGGAACCATAGATGAAATAACGGAGCAGTCGATTATACCGGATAAGAAACTCAGTGTAAGCCGGGGCGGCATTTTGCCACTGGGAGAATACCGTGACATCTGGATTTTCAAGAAGATCGAAGCCATCCTGAAGCGCAACAAACATTCGCTCAGCACACCTATTCGGGAAATTCCGAAGGAGGTATTGAAAGTGCTGCTGTACGGCGATGAGGTACCCGTGGCCGTAGCGTCGGTGAAGTATCCCGGAACAGCATGGAACACACAGTTTGAGGGCATTATCACGTACCTGCAAAAGCAACGCGAGGAAGGAACCGATGCGATCCGAAAATGGGTGGATGAGTTTACCGTAACCCGGACATGTCCGGAATGCGGTGGCACCCGGCTTAAAAAAGAAGCGCTTCATTTCAGGCTCGACAACAAGAACATTGCCGAACTGGCAGAGATGGACATACAAACCCTGAAGCAGTGGCTGACGCATCTTGAAGACCGGCTGTCCGACAAGCAGCGTGTCATCGCGACGGAGGTATTGAAGGAAATCCGGAAACGAGTGGGCTTTTTGCTGGATGTTGGACTGGATTACCTGCATCTCAACCGGCCGCTGCGCACCCTGAGCGGCGGGGAGGCCCAGCGCATCCGGCTCGCTACGCAAATCGGCACCCAATTGGTGGGGGTATTGTATATCCTGGACGAGCCCAGCATTGGCCTGCATGCCCGCGATAATGCCCGGCTCATCAAGGCTTTACAGGATCTGCGCGATTTAGGCAATACGGTCCTGGTAGTAGAGCACGATAAGGAAATGATGCTCGAATCCGACTACCTGATCGATATGGGGCCGGGTGCCGGGCGTCATGGCGGCACAGTAGTGGCAGCTGGTGTTCCCCGAGTCTTCATCAACAACAACAGCGTCACAGCCGGCTATCTCACCGGGCGTATTCAGATTCCCCTCCGGCCAGAACGTAGAAAAGGGAGCGGCACGCAACTGCTCTTGCTCGGTGCCACTGGCAACAACCTCCAGAACGTTGATCTGACGCTACCGCTTGGGTGTTTTACCTGCATCACCGGTGTGAGTGGCAGTGGCAAGAGTACGCTGATTCACGAGACACTTTTCCCCATCCTGAATAAGCACTTCTTTCGGGCCCATGCCGAACCGATGCCATACAAAAAGATCGATGGGTTGAAGCACATCGATAAGGTGATCGAGGTGGACCAAACTCCCATCGGGCGCACTCCACGGTCAAATCCCGCCACGTACACCAGTGTGTTCACCGACATCCGTGACCTTTTCACGCAGCTGCCCGAGGCCAAGATCAGGGGTTATAAAACCGGGCGTTTTTCCTTCAATGTAAGAGGTGGACGTTGTGAGACATGCGAGGGAGCCGGACTCCGGCACATTGAAATGGAGTTTCTGCCAGACGTTTATGTGCCGTGCGAGACCTGCAAAGGCAAGCGCTACAACCGCGAAACCCTGGAAGTTCGTTTCAAAGGCAAATCCATCAGTGATGTTTTAGACATGACTGTGGAAGAGGCCGTTGCATTCTTTGAACATCAGCCCCGGATCTTGCGTAAAATTCAAACCCTCCACGAAGTGGGTCTCGGCTACATCTCGCTGGGGCAGCATGCCACCACCCTCAGCGGCGGCGAGGCCCAACGCGTAAAGCTGGCCACCGAGCTCAGCAAACGAGACACCGGCAAAACGCTCTACATTCTGGATGAACCCACTACCGGGCTTCACTTTCAGGATATTTCCCACCTGCTGGATGTTCTTCAGAAACTTGTAGACAAAGGGAACACCGTGCTGGTGATTGAGCACAACATGGATGTGATCAAGTCAGCCGATTTTCTGGTTGACCTGGGGCCCGAGGGTGGGGCTCAGGGAGGGCGCGTTGTGGCAACGGGCACGCCCGAAGAGGTGGCCAAAAACCCGGCCAGCTTTACGGGCCGTTTTTTACAAGCGGAGTTGCGTCAGGCAAAAGCCTGAGTACTTTTGCCACATGGTTAATAAGGTTCGCCTGTATTGGAGTCTGCAGTTGGGCGGTTGGGCCTTGTATGCCATCATTCAGGTAGGCTTCAGCCTGTTTACTTCAGGTAATGCAGAGCGTAGTTTGTTTCTGGCAATCGAAGCCGTGCTGTGCCTGTTGATCACACATGCCTATCGGCACCTCATCGTTAAAGCACGCTGGATGAATCTGAGCCTCCGCGGACTCATTCCGCGTGTGCTGGCCAGCACGGTGGTGCTGGGTCTTTTGCTCTATTTCTTACGCCTGCTCGTCTCTATGCCATTGGGCTTGTTCAACGGGCGCGTAGCATTCAATCCGGTCAATATTCTTGGCCTGTCGGCCACATTCATGGTTATCTTTTTCCTGTGGACGGTATTTTACTTTTTATACCATTATTTCGAAAGCTATAACAAGTCGCTGAAGCTGGAAGCCTCGCTGAAAGAAACAGAATTGAACATCCTGAAGTCGCAGCTTAATCCGCACTTCATATTCAATGCGTTAAACAGTATACGGGCGCTGGTGGATGAAAATCCAACGAAGGCTAAACTTGCCATCAACCAGCTTTCCAACATCCTGCGCAACTCGTTGGCTAAGGAAAAAAAAGGGCTAACGTCGTTTTCGGATGAACTTACGCTTGTACGCGATTACCTCGGGCTAGAGATGATCCGGTTCGAAGAACGATTGCGGGTAGAGCTCGAAATTGATCCCGAGTCGAATGACTTTCTGGTTCCCCCCATGATGGTGCAAACGCTGGTGGAGAACGGCATCAAGCACGGGATTTCCAAACTTACTTCCGGCGGATTAATCCGACTTCAGACGAAAGTGGAAGACGACTACCTGAAGATCCACATCCGCAACAGCGGCCGGTTCATCGTACACGAAAAAATGCCCGACAGCGGGTTAGGCCTTGAAAACACCCGCCATCGTCTGAAACTGATTTACGGAGACGAAGCGTCGCTGAAGATTATCACAGAAAGCGATAATTTTGTCGTCACCGAAATTACCATCCCGCACGTATACGCAATAAAAAAGCATGAAAGCACTGATCGTAGATGATGAACGCCTGGCGCGCAAGGAACTCATGAAGTTACTGGAGGAACACTCATCCATTGAGGTGGTGGGTGAGGCCGCCAACGCCGATGAAGCCGAGAAAATGATTGAGGAGTTGAACCCCGAACTGTTGTTTCTGGACATCCAGATGCCGGGGCGTACGGGGTTCCAGTTGCTGGAGTCGCTCGACTCTGCCCCCCTGGTGATCTTCACCACCGCGTATGATGAGTTCGCGATCAAAGCCTTTGAAGTAAATGCCTTAGACTATCTGCTGAAGCCCATCACCGCTGAACGGCTGGCCGAAGCAGTGCACAAAGTGCAGGATAAAGAACGCAGCCGGAGTGGCCGCAGCCTGGGAAATAAACTCGGCCTCGAGGATCAGGTCTTCGTCAAAGACGGTGAAAAGTGTTGGTTTGTCAGCCTAGCCAACATCCGCCTGTTTGAATCAGACGGCAATTATATTAAAGTCTTTTTCGACAATAACCGGCCGATGATTCACAAGTCGCTTAATGCGCTGGATGAGCGCCTGGATGAGCGGGCATTCTTTCGGGCCAGCCGCAAGCACATTGTTAACCTGAGTTGGGTGGAGGGCATAGAGCCCTGGTTTAACGGGGGGCTGATGGTACGTTTACGAGGCGGCGATAAAGTAGAGGTCAGCCGCAGGCAGGCTGCCAAGTTTAAGGACATGATGAGTCTGTAAGACTGCCGGGGCCGCTGCGGTACGATAGTAAGCAGGATGGCTTGTGATCGTGTTTCTGCTGATTTTAATGTAAGAGTCCGGCTGTTCGTATCTGAATAGTCGTTACCGAAGCACCATTTCCACCAGTTCTTTTTCCACGTTCCAGTCTTTGGCAAGTCGAATCATTGCGGTTGCCTCCATTTCGGTGACATAGCCCTTCAGGTTGTTCGATTGCCATACCATCTGGATCAATTCCACACGCTTCTCTTTCTCGTAGTCGCCAATAACTTCATTGAGGTATGTTCGTGCCCGGTCGAATGCGGTGATATAGTCTTTTGCCACAAACTCCAGGGCCCATTTCAATTCCGCGGCTGCGTCTAGCCGCTTGGAGGTCTCATCCAGGTCCACCCGTTCGGGCTCGTCAAGGCCGTGGTAATAGTAGATGACTGCCTTGAGCAGCAGGTAAACGCGCTTTTCCTGTTCCGTCATAAATGGAAAGTTAAAACGATTTTTTCAACTCTGCCAACTCTGCGTCGTCAATAAAGAGATCGGTTGCAATCTGGTCGGCTACGAGTTTGCCCTTTCGGGTGAGGGCGATGTGTTTTTCCTGCCACATCAACCAACCCGAATCCTCCAGACGCCGCAGGAGTGCCCTCCGGCGGTCCACCAAATCGAAACCGAATTGGAACTTGAGTATCGAGGGGTCAACACCCCAACGGGTCCGCAAGCCGGTATAGATTATCTCATTGATCCGTTCAGCGTCATTTAACACTTCAAGGGTAAACGGCACTACTCCCTGCGCGATCGACTGGATATACAGTGCATTGTTCGCAATATTGTGCTGGCGTGTCTGGCCACGAAATGAATGGGCACTGGGCCCCAGACCGAGATACGATACTCCCCTCCAGTAGGCCGAGTTGTGCCGTGAGATAAACCCAGGTCGGCAGAAATTCGAGATTTCATAGTGTTCGTAGCCGGCTTTATCAAGTTCAGCCATCAGATACTCGAACTGTTGAGCGACAGACTCATCATCGGCAGGTATCAGTTTTTTCATTTTGTGCCAATGACCAAACACCGTTTTTTCCTCGAGGGTGAGCGCATAAGCGGAGAGATGCTCTGGTTGCAGGCGTAGTGCGCGGGCAATGTCTGCCTGCCAGGCGCTCAGCGGCTTGTCTGGAATGCCATAGATCAGGTCAAGGCTGATGTTGTCGAAGCCGGCGTGCCGCGCCTGCTCAACACGCTGAAACGCTTCGGATGCCGAGTGCGAGCGGTTGAAAAAACGCAAGGTATCGTCCTGAAAGGACTGAATCCCGATGCTGAGCCGATTAATGCCGGCTTCCCGGAAACGGGCCAGGGGGCCAGTCTGTAGATCATCGGGGTTGGCTTCCAGCGTCACCTCCGCGTTGGTTGTAATCCGGAATGTGGAATGCAACGTTCGCAGGATCTGGTCAAGTTCCTCCGGCGGAAGTAGGCTTGGGGTTCCGCCGCCGAAGTAAACCGTCTCCACCGTTTCATTGCCCAGGAAGTCTCGCTGCAACCGAATTTCTTCCTGAACGGCATCTACAAATCGGGACCGTAAATCCTGTTGGGTAGAAAAATGAAAATCGCAATAGTGGCAAGCCTGCCTGCAAAAGGGAATGTGTATGTAAATGCCGGCCATTTTGCGGCAAGTTAGCGGATCAGCCAGATTCTGTCGGCTGGGCTATCGTAAATAGCGATCTGTGTCGGATATTTACTGCCGCATGTTGCGTATCATTCTCGTGTTCCTTCTTGCCACCCGTTTCGCCGGTGCCGCCGGTGCTGTCGCAGATACTGTGGTAACGTGGCACCCCGTGTGGCATACCTTGAGCGAGGGGAAGTTGATGATTGAACCCAACTGGCACAAGCGCACCCTGGGTTACTTCGCGCCCCCGTCTGCTCCGCACGCGCGCTTGTTGATTCACTCGCGCGGTCCGTTTACACTTTGGGTGAATCAGATTCAGATTTCATCAGCGGTTAACGACGTCACATTGTCGCTTGATTCACTTCGGGCGCAATTTGACGGTGAATGGTGGTTGGGGGTACACTCCCGCGAACGCCTGGCGGATGTCTGGATGACCCTGCAACTACCGGCAGACCAGATTACCCGGCCTTTTCTGGAGCCGTTGCCCTCGCACGACGTCGCGAACTTCGTCATCATCGTTTCGTTAGTGCTCATCGCCGTAGGCATCCGTCTTTGGCGTAGTTCTCCCACTTTGTTCTATGCCTACTTCAATATCTTCCGATTGGTAAGCACCCGCGAGCGCGATGAAACTCAGCGGATGCGAATTACCTCCAGCCAAAACATCCTGTTCTATTTTTTTCTGGGCGCCTGGCTCGCGTTTTTGGTGGTTCTGCTGTTTGCTACAGATCCAACAGCCTCCCTGCCACTGTTCTTCCCCACCACCCGTTTTATCGGGCTGCTGCTCAACTGGTTGCTGCTGACGACTTTTGTTGTCATCTTAATTTTTTCAAAGTATGCGGTGCAAACGTTTTTTTCGCGCATCTACGCTGTATTCGATCAATCACCTGATCAGTTTTTCACCTTCGTTCGGGTATGTTTTCTGGTGTCAGCCCTCCTTACGATTTGGCTGTTGGGTAGCTATTTTCTCGGCATTTCGATGCCATCGTCATTCGCCATAGCTGTTTTGGTGCTACTGGGCTCTTCCCTTCTCAGCATTGCCTTTATGCAAATCCGTTTCCTGAAGGGCACCCCATTCCGGTTGTTCCACATATTTTCCTACCTTTGCCTTACCGAAGTGATTCCCTTAGTCATCACTTTCCGATTATTGTATTATTAGGCGAAGCGTGTTGATATGATTGAAACCACTACTGACCGGATGCGCAAAGTTAAAAGCATTTTGGTCACGCAGGAAGCGCCCACCGACCCCAACTCCCCTTACTACAAACTGGCTGAAAAATTTAATCTCAAAATCGATTTTCGCCCCTTCATTCAGGTAGAGCCTGTGCCGGTACGTGAGTTTCGAAAGCAGAAAGTTGAGATTCTGGCCCATACCGCCGTCATCCTCACCAGCCGCAATGCGGTCGACCATTTTTTTGAAATATGCCGTGAACTGAAACTGGAAGTGCCTCCGGAAATGAAGTATTTCTGCATTTCCGAGCAGACGGCGAACTACCTCCAGAAATATATTGTCATCCGCAAACGGAAAATTTTTGCCGGGCAGAAAGACACCAAAGACCTCCTCGACCTGATCAAAAAACACAAGGGTGAGAAATACCTGTTTGCCTGCTCGGATATCCGAAAAAACGATATCCCCGAGTTTCTGAAAGCACACCACATTGAATTTACCGAAGCGGTCATCCATCACACCGTTGCAGCCAACCTTACTGACCTGAAGAATGTCTACTACGATGTTCTCGCGTTTTTCAGTCCTTCGGGGATTCACTCATTGTTTGCCAACTTCCCGGATTTCAAGCAAAACAATACCCGTTTGGCAGCCTTCGGAGCGACAACCGCCAAGGCCGTGCGCGATGCCGGGCTAATCCTCGATATTGAGGCCCCCCAGCCTAATGCCCCCTCCATGACTGGAGCTCTTGAACTGTACATCAGGAAAGCTAACGGGCTTAAGGGATTCACGGGCAAGTGATTAGAAACCGAGCCTTTTTATTACACTTTAATAGCTGATATTATTTTGCATCGTAAAAATTACGCTATATTTATAGCTTTCTAATCGGGTAAAGTGAAGAAACTGGGTCATATCGTGTTCTTTGGCTTGGTGGGGTTGGTGGCCAACGCCCAGCAAGACCCCCAATTCACCCAGTTCATGTTCAACACCTTGTACTATAACCCGGGTTTTGCCGGATCCGAAGGTGTTACAAAAGCGACCATTTTACACCGTAGCCAGTGGCTCGGCTATCAGCCCACCTTTGGCGGAGGAGGTGCACCCACAACCCAGATCGTTTCTTTTACAACACCCATTTATAAACTGAACAGCGGTTTCGGTGCCTACATCGTAAATGATCGACTTGGCCCACAAAATAATCTTGAAGCACAAGCTACCTATGCCTACCACCTGGGCATCAAAGAAAGTAAATTAAGTCTGGGAGTTCGTTTGGGCATTTATTCCCAGTCTATCAACTTCAACCTTTACCGACCCATACAGGATTCAGATCCTTTGTTGCAGGCTGGGGGCCGTGAGTCGCAGGTTCGCCCGGATCTCTCGGTCGGAGCGTTTTTTCGCAAAGAAAAATTTTATGCAGGAGCGAGTTTTAACCATCTGATCAAATCTGAGTTTGACTTTGGCGTTGGTCAGCGAAATGCGCTCCAGAATCACATGTATGTAACAGGAGGCTATTTTTATGAGGTGAACTTTGACCTAAAATTTCAGTTTGTGGGCCTTGTTAAAACCGATTTCACCAAAACATCCTTTGACTTAGGTGCACTGGCATATCTGAAAGATACGATGTGGGGAGGTCTGAGCTTCAGGCAAGCAGAAGCAGCCATCGTGATGTTGGGTTACAGCTTTCTGAAAGATAAGTCTTTGCGAGTGGGATACGCGCTTGATTATGTCATCCAGGACCAAAGAGCGAAGCAACCCACTTCGCATGAATTTATGATTTCCTACGAATTGCCGGTGAATCCGGGGAGCGGTAAGAAGGTGGTCCGTACCCCCAGGTATCGGCATTAAACCTATTTTTTTGGGATTTTAGCCGAAAATACTCAACTTGAAAGCCGATTCTTTGAAAAGAAAAGATAAAAACAAATAACTTTAGGGTCCGGTTCGTTCACTAGTGCGAGTTGGAAAAAAAAAGCTGCTATGACAAAAAAGACGATTTCAAAAAGTTGGTTCTATTTTTCTTTAGTCGTTGTGGCTGCAACGCTAGGCGGTTGCGGCCTTCTCGGGATCGGGGGCGGCAAAGGCGGAGATGGGGGAGAATTGGTAGGGGTACCTGACCGCGAAGGGTGGGTCATGGTCAATCCCTTTGGTATGGTGCCGATTCCGGCTGGCACCTTCCACATGGGTCAAACTGATGAAGACCCGGCCTCCACTCAAATCAATTTTAACAAACAGGTGACCATCGGCCAATTCTACATGGACGACACGGAGATCACGAATAACGAATATCGACAATTCACCAATTTCTTTTTAGTCGACAACAGTGCCATTGAAGGCTTTGCTACTGTTAGTACCGAAGAATTCAAACAGAAGTACTACCCGGACACGACCGTTTGGGTTCGCGATTTTGCCCACCACATGGGTGATCCGGTTCAGGATTACTACTATTGGCACCCCGGCTACGATAAATATCCCGTGGTGGGGATAAACTGGAATGCAGCCACGTTTTTTGCTACCTGGCGCACAGCCTACCTGAATGAATACCGCAAATCAATCGGTGAGTTTCCAATGCCTGATTTCAGACTTCCGTCCGAGGCAGAATGGGAGTACGCGTCCCGCGGCGGGCGTGACATGGTGAAGTACCCCTGGGGCAATCCGTATATCCGCAACGCGAAAGGGTGTATGTTGGCCAACTTTAAACCGGGCCGTGGAAATTTCTATGATGACGGATTTGCTTATGCGGCTCCTGTCCAGGAATATTTCCCGAACGACTATGGGCTGTTCGATATGGCAGGTAACGTATCCGAGTGGTGTCTGGATGATTTTAATCCTGCCGCCGTACCTACTGTCTGGGATTTGAACCCACAATACATTGATGACCGAACTAATCCTGAGAGCAAAAGATTCAATGCAAAAATCCCTCCCAAGAAAGTCATCCGTGGCGGATCGTGGAAGGATGTAGCCTATTACCTGGAAACCGGAACGCGCACATATGAGTACCGCGATTCAGTTCGGGCCTACATCGGTTTCCGGTGTGCACTCACCCACCTGGGCCGCTCATCGGGAACGGAATTTTAATTGTTGATTTATCTTTTTACCTTTATACAACTTATCAATTGGAAACTTTAAATCCTAAACTAAAATGAGCAAGAAAAAAGGCGGATTCTCTCATCTCCTTTATAAAACTATCATGCCCAAGGTATATGGTATCGGGGCGGCAGTGGTAATTGTGGGAGCTCTCTTCAAAATCTTACACTTAACCGGTGCCGATCTGATGCTGACAGTCGGGCTTCTTGTAGAAGCAGGTATATTCTTCCTTAGTGCGTTCGAGCCTGCGCACAAAGAGCCCGAGTGGGAGAAAGTATATCCGGAATTAAGTGAGGACTACGAGGGTGCTGTTCAGGCAACCCCCCGAATCACCAATCGGCCTGGCCCTGGAGAGTCTCCGTTGCTCAAGATCGATGAAATGCTGAAAACAGCAAAAGTAGACCAAAACCTGCTGGATAATCTCGGCAAGGGTCTTACTAATCTCGCAACCTCGGCCAGCCAGATGAATAACTTGTCGAATGCGGCTGTGGCAACCAACGAGTACGCTGCGAATGTTAAGGCTGCAGCGACTTCACTAGTCGAAATGAATAAATCCTACGGCAGTGCCATGACTGCCGTGAAGGCGATGGCAGATGCATCAAAGGATACGGGTGAGTACCACAAGCAGATGCAGGCTGTAACGAAAAATCTGGCCGCTCTTAACTCCGTATATGAAATGGAGTTGAAAGATGCCGACAGCCACGTGAAGAACATGAATAAGTTCTATGAGAGCCTGACCGGAGCCATGAATGGTCTTACCAAAGTGGGCGACAACACCACCAAGTTCACAAACGAACTCGGCAAGCTTACCGACAACCTGACCACCCTCAATAAGGTGTATGGCAGTATGCTCACAGCCATGAAAGGCTAAGGAGGCTGATTAAGAACAGATCAAAGAATTTTTCTGAACGCATAAACAAATAGATCATGGCAGGTGGTAAGGAAACACCGAGGCAAAAGATGGTTGGTATGATGTACCTGGTGCTAACTGCACTGCTGGCCCTCCAGGTAAGTAGTGCCGTTCTTGAGAAATTTGCCATTATTAATGTAACATTGGAAGAGCTAGCTACCGATTCGGAAGAAGCGAATGCTGCTCAGACGGCGTCTATAGTTGAGGCAGGAAAGGGGAAGTCGAACCCCAAGGTAATTAAGGCTGTGGAGAATGCACAGAAGGTCCGGACCCTCACCAAGGAGACCATTGAGCATACCAACGGACTGAAGGCTAAAATGCTGGCGGTAACCGGTGAGAAAGAGGTAAACAAGAAGTTCATTGACAATCATGGTAGCGACGTGGCAACCATGATGGTTACGGGCCCGGATGGGAAAGAGTACGTGAAGCGATTAAAAGACTATGTTGCGAAATTGAAAGAGTACACCGGCCTGGAATTTGAACCACTTGTGAAAAGTGAAAGTGAGATGCCTTTTTTTGACCCGGAACAATCAAGCATCGACCGGGAGTTCATCGATTTCACATTCCACAACACGCCACCCATTGCAGCACTTTCATCTGTACTTGAGATGCAAACAGAAATCTATGCTTACGAGTCCCGCGCGCTGGAGCATTTGGCTAAAGAGGCTGATGCCGGAAACGTTAAATTCGACAAAATCATCCCTATGGTGCGGCCTATATCTTCTGTAGTTGCTGCGGGCGCCAAGTACGAAGCAGATATGTTCATCACGGCTTCAAAGGAAGGTTTGACACCCGATATGTTTCGGAATGGTCAAAAATTGCCCGTACAAGAAGATCCTGATACGAAGATCATGGTCGGAAAAGTTAGTTTTCTCGCATCAGCTAGCTCATACGATGCCCAAAATCAGTCGAAGCAAACCTATGAAGCCGAAATCCGTCTTGGAGACAGCCCCGACCAGACTTATAAAAGAAAGATTGATTTCGTTGTCGTTAAGCCCGTCATCCGCGTAACAACGGGTAACCGGCCCACGCTTTATCTGAATTGTGGTAACTCAGTAAATTTTGAGGTGCCGTCTCTCGGCACCGATTTTAATCCGTCGTTCTCTGCCAAAGGTGCGGAGGTTGTTAAAGGGGATAAGCCCGGCAAAGTGACTATTATCCCGAAAGAGCGTAAAGTGGCTATCACACTAGCTAATGCGGGTGCTACATTAGGCACTGAAGATTTCGACGTGAAGCCCATTCCTCGTCCGCGCTTCATCGCTCGCGATAACCAGGGAAAAGATATTGACCTCAAAAATGGAATTAAGGGAACGTCTACCACAGGTATTCGGATCTCAGCGGATCCGGATGAGAACTTCAAGAACGAAGTGCCCAAAGACGCGGTATATCGGATCCGTTTAATGGAAGTTAGTCTGGCACGTGGCACGTCACTCGTTGCATCGATCAAGCCTACCTCTGAGTCGATCGACTTGACACCATGGAGGTCTCAAATGCGGCCGGGTGACCGGATCGTGGTAACGATTACAACCGTTGTTCGCCGGACCTTTCAAAATGAGGATGAGAAGGTAGGTGTATATCCATCCGATCTTATTTCGATTCCAATTCAATAGTAATGTCATGAGGAAGCTACTGGGAATTTTTGTTTGTACGCTCGGCTCTCTTGCTGTTGTCGGTCAGGAGACGGAGTTACAGTACAATCCAACATCTTCACTTGGAATACCCCGTTACGAGCAGATGTACAAAGTGCGTGTCTGGCGTGCTGTTGATTTACTTGAGAAGCAGAATAAGGGTTTTTTTGCGAGGGGCAATGAAATCACCAAGTTGCTGTTGAGCGCAATTAACTCAGGAGAGCTGGCCGATATTTATGAGAATGATTCCCTCACCAAGAAACTTGACAAGGCTACTCTTCAGGAAAAACTCGTGGCTTCAAAAGCGGATCCCTCTTTTACCGAGTGGGATCCCAACAGAGATTATTATACGCAAGACGTAGCTATCGTGAGTGGTAAATACTATGAGGCGCAACAGGATAATAAAGGGAAGAACCCGACTACGTCGCCGGATGATTGGAGTGAAACGACTAGGGGTAAAGCTGTAAACGTTATCCCGAGCCAGATATTCCTGATGAAGATTGTGGAGGACGTGATTTTTGATAAGCGGAGATCACGGCTCTACTACGATATGCTTGCTATTGGTTTCTTTCTGTTTGACGACAACGCGAATGTCTTCAAGCCTATTGGTTGGGCCAAGTACAAGGATCTGGAGCGGGTATTTCGAAACCACCCGGAAGAGGCAATTTGGGTTAATCGGTACAACACGTCGGAAAACCGAAATTATGCGGATGCTTTTCTGCTGAGGCTATTTAAGGGTACGATAGAAAAAATTGAGAATCCAGATGATAACGATATCTTCTCTATCTACTCAAATCGCAAGGAGGCTGTGATGGCCATGGAGTGGGAAGAGATTAAGCTCATGGAGCGCGAGCACAACCTTTGGGATTATTGATCCGGAGAATTCGGATGATTTGAAAGGGAGCTTTCGGCTCCTTTTTTTATGCCCGAGAGTAAGCGTTTTGTTTTAGCTTCACCGATCACGGCTATCAATTCATCGGGGGTCGCTTCCCGAATTTTGCGAAGCGACCCGAAGCGCTGCAGGAGTAAGCTGATCGTTTTTTCACCCAGACCTTCGATATCGTTCAACTCGCTGTCGAACGAATGGGTGTTTCGCTTCTGGCGGTGAAAGCTAACTGCAAAGCGGTGAGCTTCATCGCGAATGCGTTGAATCAGTAGTAAGCCGATGGATTTTTTGTTGATGTGCAGCGGTAGCGGGTCTTCCGGGTAGTAAATCTCTTCCAGTCGTTTGGCAATACCAACAATCGGAATTCGGCCGTAGAGGTGTATTTCCCGGAGAGCCTCACAGGCGCTGGTAAGCTGGCCCTTTCCGCCATCCACTATGATCAAGTCGGGCAGTTCCTGTTGTTCATGTATCAGCCGGTGGTACCGGCGTCCAACGATTTCCTTCATGGAGGCGAAATCATTTGCACCGGTAACGGTTTTGATGTTGAAATGGCGATAGCCTTTTTTGTCGGGTTTGCCATTTATAAATCGGACCATGGCTGCCACTGGATGTGATCCCTGGAGGTTGGAGTTATCGAAGCATTCAATAACCATCGGGGGCTGAAGAAGGCGGAGATCGTGTTGCAGGCGGATGACATTTTCCTGGATTTTTGTCCTGGTTTCGTGTTGCTGGTTTTCATGCCGCGTGCGAAAATGCCGTGCATTTTCGAAAGCCATATCCAGTACGTGTTTTTTGTCGCCCCGTTTAGGTACTTCATTTTGGGTACGTTCGCCATTTACCAGGATGGGCACGTTCGTCAGGATCAGACTATTGGTGCTGTGGTATTGTTGCCGGCATTCTTCGGTAATGGCCGACAGAATTTCTTCATCAGGTTCATCTAACTGTTTTTTTACTTGCATGTCTTTGGAGAACACGATGGCGCCTTCCTTTACCTGCATGTAATGAATGTATGCGTGGGTAGCGTTGCTCGAGATGACTGACACATCGATCTCTGACAACTTGCGGTTAACAATCACAGATTTGGACTGGAACCGATTCAGCAGCTCCAGTTTTTCTTTGTAGAATGCAGCTTTTTCGAATGCAAGCGCGTGGGCGCTTTCGTTCATTTTTGATACAAAGTAGTTTTCTACTACGGACAGGTTACCTTTCAATACATTTCGGGCTTGCTCAATTTCCTCCTGATAGGCACTTTCAGTTTGCAGGTTTTCGCAGGGGCCACGGCAATTGCCGATGTGATATTCCAGACAGACCTTGAATTTCTTTTGCAGGATATTTTCCGGGGTTAACGTCAAAGAACAAGTACGGATGGCATAGAGCTTCCGGAGCAATTCCAGCACGGCATTCATAGCCGAAACGCTCGCGTAAGGACCGAAGTATTGGCCCTGAGCCGGGTTAAATTTTCGAGTCGCGATGATCCGTGGAAAGGGTTCTTTCAGGATGCAGAGATAAGGGAATGTTTTATCATCGCGCAGCAGGATGTTGTATTTGGGCTGGTACTGCTTGATGAAATTATTCTCCAACAGTAAGGCATCGAATTCTGATG
>CANGUI010000012.1 GCA_947457025.1 Flammeovirgaceae bacterium
GTTAACAATCGCTTTTTGCATGAATCAAAGATACGGGTTGCAGAACCGGGAACAAGGGCTCGGAGCATTTTGCCGATTGGCACATGAGTCGAAAATTTTATCGTTTGGCCCACCAGCCTGGACGCCGTTACCGGTAGGCTGATCAATGCCAATAATTAAACGGATGAGGTGAAATTTTCATATTTCATTTCTTTTCGCACTATATTTGCACGGTCTGGAAACAGACAAGGGGTGCCTCAAGATAACAGGCTGAGATTATACCCATAGAACCTGATGCCGGTAATGCGGCCGAAGGGAGTGAAGCGACAGCCAAAGGTATTGTTATGTGTAAGCAAGCACATTCCCCGGTGTGCGGGCGGGTTTCAACCGTATTCTTGTATGTTCAGATACCTTATTTGGTTTGGAGTAGTTCTGTCCACCACAGCTTCAGCTCAAAATTACCTGCGCGGTGTGGTGCGCGATGGGCGCCTGCAGCCACTGGCAGGTGCCACCGTACAGGCTGATGGTTTATCGCGTGCAGCCATTACCGATGAGTGGGGCAGGTTCGTGATTACCGTGCCCTCCGCTGACTCGGTCTTTGTACACATCCGTTTTGTCGGATTCCGGGAGTTACGCCAACGTACAATGCCTGACGCCGGCTGGCAGGAATTTGTGCTGACGGAAGAGGTTCGCATAACGGACGAAGTGGTGGTAACCGCCACGCGGGCTACCGATAAGCTCCCGACTACGTTTACCAACCTCAGTAAAATGGCCATTCAAAAACAGAATTTCGGGCAAGACTTGCCCTTCCTGCTGAACTGGACTCCTTCGCTTGTTACCACCTCCGATGCCGGAGCCGGAATCGGGTACACAGGCCTGCGCATCCGCGGAAGCGATGCCACCCGCATCAATGTCACCATCAACGGCATACCCCTTAACGATAGCGAGAGCCACGGCGTATTCTGGGTAAATACTCCCGATCTGGCTTCTTCTGTGCAAAGCGTACAAGTACAGCGTGGCGTGGGGACCTCCACCAATGGGGCAGCCGCATTCGGCGCCTCTTTAAACATCCAGACCAATGCGCGCAATGACCGCGCCTATGCAGACATCATCAATGCCGTGGGCTCATTCAACACCCGGCGCCACACGGTGGCTTTTGGATCCGGCCTCATTAACGACCGGTTTGTTTTCGATGGGCGCCTCTCCCAGATCAAGTCTGACGGCTTTATCGACCGTGCATTCTCCGATCTGAAATCGTATTATCTCTCCGGTGGCTACTATGGCAAAAAAACGATGGTTAAGGCAATCGTATTTGGTGGTAATGAGGTTACGTACCAAAGTTGGTACGGCGTGCCCGAGAGCCGCTTGCGCAGCAATCTGCCCGCCATGTTGGAAACCGCAGCGGCGGAGGGATGGAACGAACAGCAGACGGCCCTGCTCCTCAACTCCGACCCGCGCACCTTTAATATCTATACCTATCCCAACCAAGTCGATAACTACAGCCAGGATCACTACCAACTGCATGTGTCTCACGAGTTGAAACCAAACCTTACGCTGAACGGGGCGCTGCATTACACCTACGGCCGCGGTTTTTTTGAAGAGTTTCGAACCAACGACCGATTCTCGCGCTACGGGCTCTCGCCGGTTTCGATTGGCGGTGAAACCATCTCATCCTCCGATCTGGTGCGCAGGCGCTGGCTCGACAATCACTTTTTTGGTGGCACATACTCCTTGCAGTACGAAGGCGAGCGCTGGAACAGCACCGTAGGCGGCGCGTGGAATCAATACCGGGGCGACCACTTTGGCGAAATCATCTGGGCAGCGAGCATGCCGCACGTGCCGAAAGACTACCGGTATTACTTGAACGATGGGATAAAAAATGATTTTAACATCTTCTGGAAAAATACCTATCAGCTCACCGGCCGCTGGAATGGGTTTCTGGATCTGCAATTCCGCACCATTGACTATGCTGCAGGAGGCCTCGAAGACCGGCAATTTACCTTTCAGGTAGACCGCCGCTTTCACTTCTTCAACCCAAAAGTGGGCGCCACCTATCAGCTCACCTCGCAGCAGCAATTCTATGCCAGCTATGCCGTGGCCAATCGCGAGCCCGTGCGGGCCGATTTTGTAGATGCCATTGGTGGTCGTGTGCCGAAGCCTGAAACATTGTTCAATTGGGAAGCAGGCTGGCGACTGCGAACGGGGTATGCACAGATCAACCTCAATTATTACCGCATGAATTACCGCAATCAACTCGTACTCACCGGAGCGGTCAACGATGTGGGCGCATCAATCCGCACAAACGTGGATGAGAGTTTTCGCGAAGGGGTTGAAGCGGAAACCATCATGCGCCTGCATCCACGTGTGACGTGGAATGCAAACCTGGCTCTCAGCCGTAATAAAATCCGCGAGTTTGTAGAAGTGCTCTACGACTACGGATCCGATTTCGATCAGTACAATGAGGTGAAGCGTACCTATCGTAACACCGACATCTCGTTCTCGCCCAATCTTGTGGGCGGCTCCATGCTGCAATACACACCCTTTCCTGGAGCTGAAATGGTGTGGATGAGCAAGTATGTAGGGCGGCAGTTTCTGGATAATACGGGCCAGGCGGCACGGCAACTTGATGCTTTTTTTGCACAGGACATCCGCCTGGGGTACAGTTGGCAACCTAGAGGCATGCGGGAGATTAACATCAGCTTGCTGGCGAATAACATCTTCAGCGCTCGCTATGAATCGAATGGCTACACCTGGGGCTACCTGGCAGGCGCTGCAGAAGTGCGGCAAAACTACTTTTATCCGCAGGCGGGCCGAAATTTTATGGTGATGGTGGCGCTGCGGTTTTGAAGCAGAAAAATTTGCAATGGCCGCCGCCGGTGAAGACGGCGTCACCGCAGCACCTCGCGCAGTACGGCCACCGATTTCAACTCGCCCAGCGACTCGATATGGGCGGCAAAAAAACGCAGTAGTAGTGTGAGTAACTCTTGCCGCTCAGTTCCGGTGAAGGCAAGAGACGTTCCATAGCCGGCCTGCAGCAAGTTGCGCAGCCGTTCATCAATTCTACTATCCGGGCTCACGCCGCCCCAGATGTCGGCAGGTATCTGGGCACCAAATCCAAGCAGGCGGCTGAGGTGCACCAGAAAAATAAGATGGAAATTTTCCGGCTCTTGAGATTCATCCAGGGCAATGAGCGAGTCGATCAGAAACGTGCAAAGTTCCGCGGCATGACTTTCCTCACGCACAGCTTTGTTCAGGATTTCATTCAGAAACAGGCCCACACATGTTTTATAGATGTCCCGTCCGATGTGGTGGTAGGGATGCAGGCATTTCACCTCTTTCATCCGCAGAATGGAGGCGTTCTCTTTGTGGTAGACCACCAATTCGAGCAGCGTCAATGGCTGAAACAAAGCAATCTTGTTTTTTGCCGATTTCGTCCGGACTCCGTTAACAATGTAGGTCTGGATGCCGAATGCTTCGGTAAAAATGGTTACGATGATGGAGGTTTCACCGTATCGCGTAAAGCGGAAAACCACGCCACGGGTTTTATACAACATTAGTCCGTTGGCTGGTCTCTGTTCTTCATGCCTTCCAGAAAGGCAGCGCGGCTGCGGGCCTCGTACTGATCTTTTTCGCCCAGCAGTACCTGCGAGGGGTTATCACTGAGCCGGAAGGAAAAGGAAGCGAGTTCCCCGGTTTGGGCACAAATGGCGTGCACTTTAGTAACAAACTCGGCCACCGCCAGCAGGTTGGGCATCTGCCCAAAAGGCTTCCCTTCAAAGTCCATATCCAGACCCGCCACAATCACGCGTTTTCCACCATTGGCAAGTTGGTTGCAGACCTCCACAATGGCATCATCGAAAAACTGGGCTTCGTCAATGCCAACCACGTCGCAGCTGCCAGCAAGCAACAGGATGTCCTGCGCAACGGAAACCGGGGTGGACCGAATCTCACGGGCAGCGTGTGACACGATTTTTTCATGATGGTAGCGTTTGTCGATGACTGGTTTGAAAATTTCAACCTGCTGCCGCGCGATCAGCGCCCGGTTGAGCCGGCGGATGAGCTCTTCCGTTTTGCCTGAAAACATACATCCGCAGATCACTTCAATCCAACCCCGTTTATTCGGCTGGCGCGTTCTATCCAGGTGGGGCTCAATAAACATAAAGCCAAGGTACGCTTATCCGGATAACTCGCCAACGGGACAACTACAAGTCGTAGCGGATATGCGGAAACTGACAGTCGCGCGGTACGCGGATGGCCACGTTACCCAGGGCCACGGCCTGGCAGCAGAGGCGCTCGTCTTCCCGCAGCAGGCCTTGTTCCCGGAACTTGCGTTCGGCCACCGTTTCGGGCTGCAGCTGGTCCCCGCCGCGGGTGATCACGGCCCGGCAGGTGGTGCACCGGCCCTTCCCGCCGCAGGCATGCATCCAATCTGTCCGACTCTCCAGCAAATAGGCCAGTAACGTGCGCCCGGCATCTTTCGCAACTACTTCTTTTTGGCCCATGTTTTCTATCCGTATCTTTACCATGCGTTTACAACTTACGGTAAGCGCCATCGTTTTACAAGGGCAAAATGAGTGACGAAAGATTGAGTTTTCAGGCTATCGATGACTACAGCGATGACTTTGCATCGAAGGTTGTAGCCGATTGGTTTTCCAGGCGCGTGCGTATCTCGGGGCCCGATATTCTAACGGTCACACCCATCGAGCAGGTTAATTACTTTGTACTCAAGGAACTGCTGGTCGCCTGGCGCCACGAGGCACAAAAATGGCGCAGCCCTTTTTTCGACTACCAGACCGTAGCGGTAGCCGAAGCAGTCAAGAATCTCAGCACCGTACTTTCGAAAAATATCGCCATCAGCAAGGAGAATTTTCAGCCATTATTGAAGAAAGCGGTAAGCTCGGCATTGTATCTCATTGTGGATCCGTACGACTTTTTTTCAGATGCGTTGGATCGCACCGGCGGCGGCAATGTACGTGCGGAGGACTTGCGCGGCGACATCAAGTATATCCGGATTAACCGGGCACCGATCGAACGCTTGGTGCACCTGTTGGAAGAACGCAAACAAACCATTGTGTCGGGCAAGGAGGCTTTTGCCCTGCTGGATCAATTGCTCGAAGAGCTCAATTTCCAACCGGAGGATGTGGAAGCGCACCTGGCACGCTTCAGTGCGGTGGTGCCCGTTTCCATTGATCAGTTTTTTGAAAAGCCGGCTGCGGCTGCAGCACCGGTTCCTGATGCTGCGGCCGCAAAACGTCAGCCGTCAGCTGCGCCACCCCTGCCCCCAGTCGCCACCCCGGCTGCTGCCACGCCGCCCTCGCCGCGTAACTTCCGAAAGATTACACGACTCCAGGATGGCCTCACCATCAATCAGAAGTTTATGTTTACGAAGATCCTCTTTAATGGCGATTTTGAAATCTTTACCTCAGCCATTGAACGCCTCGATCGGATGCCTTCGCTGGAAAAAGCAGTGGCCTACCTGGCTGATCAATACCCGGAGTGGGACCGCTCCAGTGAGGAGTACGAGGAATTCATCGATGTGGTGACCCTGAGGTTCTCTTAGAGTCGCTGTAGCATCTGACTCCGGTGAGAGTCGAGTTTGAGAAGAATAAAGAGCAGGATGGTAAAACCCCACAGCGAAGACCCGCCATAGCTGAAGAAGGGCAGCGGAATCCCGATTACGGGAAACAGACCGATGGTCATTCCGATGTTAATGACGAAGTGAAAGAACACGATCGCAAACACACCATATCCGTAGGAGCGGGCAAAACGGGTCTTTTGCCGTTCAGCAATGAACATGATGCGCAGCAGCAGCGCTACAAATAAACCGATCACGAGTACGCTGCCGATCCAACCGTGCTCTTCGCCAATCGTGCAAAAAATAAAGTCAGTGCTTTGCTCGGGCACAAAATCAAATTTTGTCTGTGTGCCGTTCAAAAAGCCCTTTCCCGAAAAACCACCACTGCCAATCGCAATCTTGGACTGCGTGACGTTCCATCCATACCCCAGCGGGTCGGCATCGGGATTGATCAGGGCCTTTACCCGATTCTGCTGGTGAGGCTTCAGTACGTCGGTAATAACGTAATCCACGCTCTCGATCACCACACTGATCAGGAGCGCTCCGCTGATCAGCAACATGATGCGTTTTATTTTCTTTTTTCCCAATGCAATAAACAAAATCAAGACTGCGCCAACACCGAGGTGCAGATACAATTGGTTGGGCACGAGCAGCGTGAGGATGAAAATGATGGCAGCACAAATCCCCACGATCAAAAGAAAGGGCGACATTCCTTCGCGAAAGAGTACCAACACCAGCGATGTGAAGACAAGCGCCGTACCGGTGTCTTTCTGTAATAATATCAAACCCATGGGCAGCCCGATCAGGGCAAACAGGACTGCCTGATTCCGCAGCGAGTCCATCCGGAAGCCTACCGACCCGATGAATTTGGCCATGGCCAGCGCGGTGGCGAATTTGGCAATCTCCGAAGGCTGTCCGCCAAAAGATCCAATGCCGATCCAGGCTTTGTTGCCGCCAACTTCTTTTCCGATAAAGGGCACCAGCAGCAGCAGGATCATGAGAAGTGCATACATTACGTACGCAAACGTTTCGTAAAACCGCACATCAATGATGACAATAGACATGACAATCAACCCGGCAGCAGCAATGAAGAGTAGCTGTCGCCCAGAGTTAACCGAAAACGTGAAAATGGATTGCACGGTCGATTCATCGTAGACAGCCGCATAGATGTTGAGCCAGCCGGCCAGCACCATGGCCAGGTACAACAAGATTGTAGCCCAGTCCAGATTTGCCGATATTTTTTCTTCGCGCTTCAATCGGTAAACTTTCCGTTCAAAACATATTGTTCGATGTGGGGTCGCTGGGTTTGCCCGATCAGGTATTTTTCGATCATCAGGCTGGCAATAGAGGCGGCAGCCCTGGCTCCCTGGCCGGCATCTTCCACGTACACCGACACGGCAATTTTGGGATTGTCGCGTGGGGCGAAAGCGATAAATACGGAATGATCAAACAGGGGCGGTTCGTTCTCAACAGTTCCAGTTTTGCCGCAGACAATAATGTCTTTCAGTCGGGCCCGGTACTGCCCGGTGCCGCGCTCTACTACGGCCTGCATGGCATCTACGGCAATGAGGAAATTAGCGGAGTCGATCGTTGTGTAGTGGCGAACCTGATACTGCGGCAGCGGCTGCCCGTTTTCGCCAATGGCTTTCACCAGGTGGGGTGTATAATAATACCCCCGGTTGGCAATGGTGGCGGCGAAATTAGCCATCTGGATCGGCACAACCAGGTTCTCGCCCTCGCCAATGGCGATGGAATAGATGTTGGAAAACTTCCAGGCGCGGTTGTTGTAGGCCCGATCATAATATTCCGGAGTGGGAATTAGTCCACTTTTTTCATTCGGCAGGTCAATGCCGAGTGGCTTGCCGAACCCAAAGCTGTACACGTGTTTGTTCCATTCGGTTAATCCCAGGCGCGTGTCGGTGAAGGGATCGTTGGTGATACCTTTGTTTAGCATCCGGCGCAGCACGTTGTGGAAGTAGGGGTTGCACGAGTTCGCGATGGCTCCCCGCAAGTCTTCGTTGCTGTGGCCTCCGTGGCAGTTGATGATGGAGCGGTCGCAGCGCACGCGTGTCTCGGGCGTGATGACCCCTTCCTGCAGGGCCGTCATGGCCTGTGCGATTTTGAAAATTGATCCCGGCCGGTATTGGGCCATCAGGGGGCGGTTAAACAGTGGTTTAAGCGTGTCGCTGCTGATGAGTGCGAAGTTGGATCCATACCGGCGCCCGGTGAGTAGGTTCGGATCGTATGAAGGGCCCGACACCAGCGCGAGGATTTCACCTGTGGCGGGCTCGATGCACACAATACTGCCGGCTTTTCCCTTCAGCAGCTGTTCGCCGTAAGTCTGCAGGTCGAGGTCTATGCCGGTGTACAGGTTTTGGCCGGGTACGGGCAGCGTATCGTACCGCCCCTGATTAAAAGATCCTTTGATGACCCCTTTGGCGTTGCGTAATTTGTACCGTACGCCGCGCTTGCCGCGCAACTGCTCTTCGTAGAAACCTTCAATCCCGCTTTGTCCGACGTAGTCTCCCTGTTTGTAGAAGCCGCTGGCGTCTTTTTCCAGGGCGGTCTTGGTGATTTCGCTGACATACCCAAGCGCATTGGCCAACACCGGTGTTGTATAACTGCGCCCGGTGCGGGCATGGATAAAAAATCCCGGGAATTCATCCAGATGATCCTGTACCCGGGCAAACTCTTCGTTGGAAAGTTGGTGGTCAAAAACGGTAGGCTTTACCGGCGCATACTCTTTACGCGCTTTCATCACCCGGAATTTCTGCCGTAGCTCCTCGCGACTGATCCGGAAAACGTCACAAAAACGTGCCGAATCGAATGCGGCCATATCCTTAACCACGACTTTCAGATCAAACTCGGGCGTATTGTAGACAATCAGTTTGCCATGACGATCGTAAATCAATCCCCGAAAGGGATAATCGGTCTCTTTGGAAATGGCGTTACTGTCGGCCATTTCCGCATAACGGCTGTCGGCTACCTGAATAAAAAACAGTTTGATGATAAATACCAGCGCGACTAGTACTACCACCACTTGCAGGATCTCTTTTCTCAGTTCACTCATCTAACGTTGGCGCTGCAGATACTGAAGGAGGAACATGACGGTAAGTGTGAAAAAGAGGCTTCCGATCACCTTCGAGAGGGTGAACCAGAAATTATGAAATCCGCCGGCCTCAACAAAAAACAGGAGCAGGTGGTGGATGAAAACCAACGGCGCCGAGTAGAGTGCGAACCAGGGAAACCCGTTTGCGGCGAGAGTAGGAGAAGTGCCACTGTCATACCCGCCTTGGGGGGTGATCGCGGAAAGCCAGTAGTTGCGCAGGTAAGCAACCGCCACCAAGCTCATGGCGTGCAGCCCCAGGCTATCGTAAAAAACATCTATGCCTACACCCAGTAAAAAGGCCACCAGCAGCAGGCTTAGTTGGTTGATGGAGATGGGTAGTATCAGAATGAAACTGACATACACCAGACAAAAGGCGCGGTCGAACAACACCAGCCGTTTGAAAAACAAAACCTGGGCGAAGCCATACACAAAAAACAGCACGACATATCTGATGGCAGAGCGGTTCATTTTTCTTCCATCAGGGTTGTCTCCAGAGAATCCTTTTCGGCTTTCAGATAGCTGCGCACCACTTCCACAAAGGAGAGTTTTCCAAAATCCTGCGAGAGGAGGACTTTGATATCGTAGAATGGTCCTTCTTCTTTGACGACCGCGGATTGAACTACACCTACCTGTACACCGGGGGGAAACACGGCATTATAACCCGACGTAACGATGGTATCGCCCGGTTGAACGGGTACATGGCGGGGTATGTATTTGAGGTCAATGACCCGCGGGTCGAGGCCGTCCCACTGGGCGGTGCCAAAATACCCGGTTCGCTTGATCAGGCACGACACCTGGTTGTCGATGTTCAGCACGGAAATCAACACGGCAAAGTGTTTCGACACTTGCTTGACTTTACCCACGGCGCCCAGTTCGTTGATGGCAGCCATGCCCGGGGCAATGCCATCGGCTGCTCCTTTATCGATGGTGATGTAATTTTTATACTGTAGGGTAGAATTGTTGATCACTTTCGCACTGACAAATTCAAACCTGGCAGCGAGGGCCGAGTCCGGCGTTGCCACGGGTACGCGTGGGGCTGGCATTAGGCTTCGCCGTTCCAATTCGTTGCGCAAACGTGCGTTTTCAGCCGCCAGTTGTCGATTAATATCCTGTAAAGAGAAATAGCCGGTAACATTTTGCGAAACCGATACGGTGCTGGCTACCAGGCGGTTAGATGTATTAAAAAACTGGGCTCCCTGGTATTGGTTGTTGCGGATCACCAGCCAGATGCACAAAAACTCTAACCCCAGGAATGAAAAAAAAACGCGATACTGATAAAGAAATTTAAACAGCCTTTCCATCAGGTCATGAGCACCTTACGAAATTGGTTCAGATTTTTTAGTGCGGCACCGGTTCCCCGGACAACCGCGCGCAGCGGATCATCTGCTACGTGAATTGGCAGTTTGGTTTTGAGGCCGAGCCGTTTGTCGAGGCCGCGCAGCAACGCGCCACCGCCCGTCAGATAAATGCCACGTTCATAGATATCAGCCGAAAGTTCCGGAGGTGAAAGCTCCAGGGCTTTGAGCACAGCTTCTTCGAGTTTAGAAATCGACTTATCAAGGGCAAAGGCAACCTCAGAGTAAGAGATCTTGATCGTCTTGGGTATACCCGTCATCAGATCGCGGCCGCGGATTTCGTAGTCATCAGGGCCCTCGTCCAGTTCGGTCAAGGCGGAACCTACTTCGATTTTTACGCGCTCGGCCGTGCGCTCGCCAATCAACAGGTTGTGCTGCCGCCGCATGTAATCGAGTATGTCGCGATTGAACGTATCACCTGCAATGCGGATGGACTGATCGCACACGATCCCCGAAAGGGCTATCACGGCAATATCCGTTGTTCCGCCGCCAATATCCACAATCATATTGCCAATAGGCTGTTCGATATCGATGCCGATGCCGATGGCGGCGGCAATCGGTTCGTGGATCATGTACACTTCTTTAGCGTTGGCGTGTTCTGCCGAATCGCGGACGGCCCTTTTCTCCACTTCCGTGATAGCGGAAGGAATGCAGATAACCATGCGCAGCGAAGGGGGAAACAGCCGGCTGCCGGTATCGATCATTTTGATCATCCCGCGGATCATCATTTCCGCCGCGTGGAAGTCGGCAATCACCCCTTCCTTCAGGGGCCGGATGGTCTTGATGTTTTCATGGGTTTTTTCGTGCATCTGCATGGCCTCGCGGCCAATGGCAAGCACTTTGTTGTTCACCCTATCGAGCGCGATGATGGAGGGTTCATCCACCACTACTTTATTTTTATGAATGATGAGCGTATTGGCGGTGCCGAGGTCGATGGCAATATCGCTGGTAAAAAAATCAAATAATCCCATGAGCGTGTACTCCTGTTCGGGGTTGTTAAAATACGTTCGAAATTACCGAAATAATCGTTGGATCACCGAGGATGATCCCGAAAACTATTTTTAATGCGGCAAGGCGGTCTGCAGCGGTACTCGCGGTGGGGTGCGACTTTGCCGGGCACCGATTGTCCTGCTTCGCGTTTTTAGTGTTTGAAGTGGCGGAACCCGGTGAACACCATGGCCATGTTGTGCGCATTGCAAAAGGTTATGGAATCCTGATCTTTAATTGATCCGCCAGGTTGAATCACCGCCCGAATGCCGGCTTTCATGGCAATTTCAACGCAGTCGGGAAACGGAAAGAAAGCATCTGAGGCCATCACCGCCCCTTCCAGCGGCATGTTGAAGCTGCCTGCTTTTTCGATGGCTTGTTTGAGCGCATCTATCCGGCTTGTTTGCCCGACGCCGCTGGCGAGCAGCTGCCCCGCGGTGGCGAGAATGATGGTATTCGACTTGGTGTGTTTGCAGATCTTGCTGGCGAAAAGCAGGGCTTCCACTTCTTGAGCGGTAGGTACCCGCGTGGTCACGGGCTTCAGGTCGTCTCGTCCGTCGGTTTTCCAGTCGGCATCCTGGGCAATAAATCCGTTCAGCAGCGTTTTGATCTGTTGGGCGGGCATCACGTTCGTTTTTTGCCTGAGCAGGATCCGGTTTTTGCGGGTCTGAAGCAACGCCAGGGCATCGGGTGCGAAATCGGGCGCCACGAGGATTTCAAAAAACAGGTTGTGAATGTCTTGGGCCGCAGCCAGGTTAAGTGGTTGGTTGGTGGCCAGAACGCCCCCAAAAGCCGACACGCTGTCAGCCTGCAGTGCTTTGTTGTAGGCCTCTTTCACCGTCTTGCCGGTTGCCACGCCACAGGCGTTGGTGTGTTTGATGATCACAAATGCTGTTTCCCCTTCGAATTCCTGAGCAAGTTGTACGGCGGCATCGGTATCCACCAGGTTGTTATACGAAAGCTCTTTACCATGCAACTGATCGAAGACCTCAGCTAGGGTGCCAAAGAAAGTGCCCTTTTGGTGTGGATTTTCGCCGTAGCGCAACACCTGAGCATGGGCAGAACTTATTTTAAGACGTGGCAGGTGCTGGTCGCGGTTAAAATACCCGAAAATAGCCGTGTCGTAGTGCGAGGTGACATCAAAAGCCATGGCAGCGTAACGTTTGCGATCAACATCGGTGGGTGTTGCATTCGTTGCCTGCAGCAGCTCGAGCAGGTCTGCATACTGGCTGCGTGAAGCCACAATGAGTACATCCTTCCAGTTCTTGGCGGCAGCCCGGATCAACGAGATTCCTCCGATGTCTATTTTTTCAATGATTTCATCTTCCGTACCTCCCTTAGCTACGGTCTCTTCAAAGGGATACAGGTCTACAATAACGAGGTCGATGTTCGCAATACCGAATTCTTTTGCCTGCGCAGCATCAGCGGGCAGGCCACGGCGGTACAAAATGCCACCAAAAATGGCCGGATGGAGGGTTTTGACGCGGCCTCCGAAAATAGACGGATAGCCCGTTACCAGCTCTACAGGTGTTACCGTGTGGCCCAGTTGTTCAATGAATTCCTGGGTGCCTCCGGTGGAAACAAACTCTACCTGGGCGGCGGCGAGTGCGTGTATGATGGGTTCGAGCTGATCCTTATGGTAAACCGAAACAAGGGCGCGGGTAATTTTCCTGGCAGACATGGTAGAAAAGATGGGCAAAACTATGGCTTCCGGGCAAGTTTGGAAACCGGTGGTGTCATTTGGCTGATAATCACTAACTCAGTCCCGGCAGATAATCATCCTGAACCTGCTCGAATTCAATGGAAAAATCATCTGCATCGAGGTAGGCGGGAAAGCGGTCGCGGAATGCCTGCAGGGAATGGGCATTCAATTCTACTGTTTTAATGGCTTCTTCACCCTCCACCTGAAAAATCGGGTCGCCTTTGGGGCCGATGACGGCGGAGTTGCCATTGTACTCCACGCCGTTGCCGTCGGTGCCCACCCGATTGACCCCCACAACGAAGCTCAGGTTTTCAATGGCGCGTGCGTCGAGCAGCGTCTTCCATGCCGAAGCCCTTACTTGCGGCCAGTTGGCGACATAGATCAGCACATCGTACGACAGCTTCTTGAGCGAAGCATTCCACCGGTTTCGGCTCCAAACGGGGAAGCGCAGATCATAACACACCAATGGGCAGATGCGCCAGCCCTTCCAATGGCCTATCAGCAGGCTCTCGCCCGGTGAGAAGGTATGGTGCTCGTCTGCCATCCGAAAAAGATGCCGTTTATCGTAGGTTTTGAAGTTGCCGCCCGGTTCCATCCACAACAAGCGGTTATAGTACCGGTCATGCACCATGGCAATGAAACTCCCCAGTACCAGGGCTCCGGTCTGGTCGGCCATTTGTTTCATCCACTTAAATGTGCGCATGTTCATATGCTCGGCCAGTTTCGAGGCTTTCATGGTGAAGCCGGTGGTGAACATTTCCGGCAGCACAATCACATCCGTAGACCCGATTTGCCAGATCTTTTCTTCGAACATGGCCAAATTAGCGCCAATATCTTCCCAATGGATATCGGATTGTATGATGGAAAGTTTCAAATCTTGCATATCAGTGGCATAAAAGCCTTGCAAAGAAAACACTCCCCGCCCAAAGTTTGCACCCTTATCTGAAAAACGTCAGAGTTTTCGAAGGATTTCGGTGGCCCGCCCGAGGGTTTCTTCGCTTTTGGCAAAACAAAACCGCAACAGGAAATGATTGGTTTTGTCGGTGTAGAATACGGAAACGGGAATGGCCGCGACCCGATGTGTACGGGTTAGCCATTCGGCCATCGCCATGTCTGGTTTTTCGGAAATAGTGCGGTAAGAGAGCAGTTGAAAGTAGCTCCCTTCGCAAGGCAATGCTTCAAATGAACTTCCTTTTAGCTGATCGAGGAAGAAATCGCGCTTGCGCTGGAAAAAAGTGCTCAGGTTCAGATAGTGCGCTGGTTGCCGTAGATAATCGGCAAGTGCCCATTGCACGGGTGTGTTTACACTGAAGGTGATGAATTGATGAGTTTTCCGGATTTCGGCAGTCAGAGTGGGTGGTGCAACCGTGTAGCCCACCTTCCAGCCGGTGGCATGAAAGGTTTTTCCAAAGGAAAACACCGCCACACTCTGCCGGAATAAGGCCGGATATTTCAGTACACTCTCATGGGCGAGGCCATCGTAGATCAGGCGCTCGTACACTTCATCGCTGATTACCAGCAATCCGAATTTTTGGGCCAGGCGTTCGAGGTGGTGCAAGTCTGCGGGCTGCAACACAACTCCGGCGGGGTTGTGGGGGGTGTTGATGATGATTACCCGCGTAGCCGGTGAGATTTTATCTTCTACCTGCTGCCAGTCGATGCGAAAGGGGGGTGCCAGCGCGATGGGCACCGGAATGCCACCGTTGAGGCGAATAGCCGGGCTGTAGCAGTCGTAGGCGGGTTCAAAAAAAATTACCTCGCTGCCGGGAGCGGTGAAGGCGGCAATGGAAGAAAACAGTGCTTCGGTTGCCCCGGCGGTGATGGTGATTTCGGTATCCGGATCCGGCGCGTAAGGGTAAGTTGTGGCGATAACCTCGGCCAGGGCTTGCCGCAGGGCTGAAACGCCGGGCATGGGCGCATATTGGTTGTGGCCGGCACGCATGTGCTTGTGGATGAGATCAATCAGGTCATGATCTACCGGAAAATCGGGGAAACCCTGTGAGAGGTTGATTGCCCCGCAGTCGGCAGCCATCTTCGACATCACCGCAAAAATGGAAGTGCCCACTTCGGGGAGGCGGCTGGTTAGGTGAGGGCTCATGCGGCGTGCATCTTACTTACGCAGCGGAGCCAAAATCCGGTATTCGGTTTCTACATCCCCTTTTGTAATGTCGGCCAGTTTGCCTTTCAGCAGGCGTTTTTTCAAAGGTGACAGGTAATCGATAAAAAGCTTGCCTTCAATGTGATCGTATTCGTGCTGGATGATGCGAGCCTTCATGCCATCGTACTCTTCAGTGTATTCGCGCCAGGTTTCGTCAAAATAGCGGATGCGCAGCCGCGACTTCCGGTTTACCAGTTCGCGGATGTTGGGGATGCTCAGACAACCTTCTTCGAAATCCCAGGGGGCATCAAATTCATCGAGGAGCACCGGGTTAACAAAGGTTTTCCGGAATGACTCGAGACCGACTTCATCTTCCAATCCGGTGGCATCAACCACAAAAAGCCTGACCGGCTTGCCGATCTGAGGCGCCGCAAGCCCAATGCCTTTGGCGGCCTCCATTGTCTCAAACATGTCGGACACCAACTGTTTCAGATCAGTGCCGGGCGTAAGATCAGAAGCCCGTTTACGCAAAACAGGGTCACCATATACCACAATGGGGTACACCATAAAAAATAATTGCAGTGCAAAGGTAACAGAAAGCGGTGTGCTTTCAGTACCGTGGCTTGCCGGGCAGTGTTTCTCCCGTTGGCGCCTCGGTTTCAATCCGCTTAAAATAGGCCATGATCATCCGGTCCATTTCAGCCAGAAATTCGTCCGGATAGTCGGCAACTCGCCTCACGATCGGGGTGCCGTCTTGCGCGGTGAGGTTGAGCTCTACGTAGCCCGGCGGTTGTCCGTACAGGGCCAGATAGCGCTGTGAAACAAATTTTCCGAGTTGCTTCTTCTGGTACTTGTTCAGTTCGCCCTGAAGCTTGATTCTACTTAACAGTGTTGCCATAATTCATTTCCCGATTGTGCAAATAAGTCTGTAAAATTAATGTAGCGCTGATTTTATCGGTATTATTTTTTTGTTGACGGTCTTTTTTTTTTGCTCCCATGGCGATTAATGCCCGTCCAGCGATTTTGGTAGTAA
>CANGUI010000013.1 GCA_947457025.1 Flammeovirgaceae bacterium
AGTGGCTCCAATCGGAGCCAAGGATGCCTCGCCAAGAGGCAAAACCTCTGATGAAGAGTCTGCCAGAAGTAAAAATTGACGAAAACTTGCCAAAAAAAAACAGAATCGAAAATTTACTTCGCAAAAATCGGGTTATTAGAGACCCCCTTTAATAAATCGGAGCAGATCCTGCTTGGAGCTGTAGCCTACCTGTTGATGAATCACTTTACCATGAAGATCCATGAGCAGCAGGTTAGGTATGGAGCGAATCCCATAACGGGAGGCAAGGGCAGCCTCAGAATCGATATCAATTTTCACCGGAATGAAATTCTTTTTGATTTCTTCCGCCTCAGCAGTGCTCCACACTTCCATGTCCATTTTCTTACAGGGGCCGCACCAGGTTGCACAGAAGTCTACCAGGATCAGCTTGTTATTCGCGCGGGCAGCCATTTGAGCCAACGGCAAGTCGTACAGCCAGCCACTATTTTGTGCTGAAAGAGAAAAAGAGTTTAGGGACAACAACAGAATTAACACGCGTCTCATAGAATATCCGATTTTAGTAAAGGGTATGAATGAATCAATGTCATATCAAAATTACAAAAAATATTCTTTCATTGGGCTCAGCAGCGCTATTTCAGGTGGATTTTATATTCTTCAAACCTGCCCAATACTTCCCGTACGTAGTGAACAGGTCCTTCGCACCGGCAATAGCCTCCGGCTGCAACGGGGTCGCGATAGAACCGTGGCTGCGATTTTTGTAGCAGGTAGTAGGCAACATGATCCTCCCAGATCCGGGGATTCCGACCGTACTTACGGGTGAGGTTGCGGGCATCAATAACGTGGGTGATGCCTACGTTGTAGGAGGCCAGCACAAACTTGATGCGCTCATCGGGATCAGCGATGGTTTTGGCCCACTGCGTTTCAAGGAATTGAAAGAATTTCACTCCGGCGCGGATGTTTTGTACCGGTTCAAGCGGATCTGCGGCGCCAAACTGAAGAGCTGTTTCCGGCATTAACTGCATCAAGCCCTGAGCACCGGCCCACGAGGTGGCATCCGGTTTAAAGTTAGACTCGGTGTAGATGATCGCGCCAAGCAGACGCCAGTCCCAGCCCAGCTCGGAGGCCCCCCGCTTTATTTCATCATCCCACGGCGAGAGTTTCCCGCCCGAAATCGAAGAATAGTCGGACGTGCCGCGAATGGCCAGCGTACGCGGGCTGTTAAAATACTTGTCGTATATAATCTTCAGGTATCCGGATTTCCTGATTTTCCGCAGCCAGCTGTCAAGGGCATCTTGTAACTCGGGGGCATTGTTGCGCACCGCCCAGCCGATTTGTTGAGGCAAACTAACCAGCGTTTTCACATCGAGGTTGTTGTAGTATGTAGCATTTACCATCGCCAGGGTTTGATCCGTCACCGTAAAGTCGATCTCGCCATCGGCAACACGCCGGATGAGAGCCTCGGTTTCGGCGCCCGCACTGTCTTCTCGAATGATAATCTCACCACCAATTTCCTCTGACAAATTTCTCAGCCTGGTAGCAAAAGCGGAGCCCTGCATTACGTACACTTCGCGGCCAATGAGTTCGGCAGGTTCGCGGATCATGGCACGTTCGGCCTGCTCAGGATCCGAGCGCCAGTTCGGGGCTTTCCGTTGTACCAACACCTGACTGGTTTGAAATAGGGGCTGAGTAAACTGCACATATTTTCGGCGTTCTTTTGTGATGGTGAGGGGAAAGGCGAGTACATCGCCCCCGCCGGTGTTCAACTGGTTGATCGATTCTTCCACCCCAGAAATCACTTTGATTTTCAATTGTAGGTTGAGGTGGTCGGCCAGGTTCTGCAGCAATTCGTACTCGAAGCCCATTGAGCGGCCTTTATAGATGAAATAGCTCACCGAGTTGTTGTCCACAAGGGCACGCATAAAACCCTGGCGGCGCAGTTCGGGCAGGTCGGTAGCGACCTGGGGAAATGCCACGATGGTTTCCCGGGTGCGGGAGGGGCAGCCTGCGAGCACCAGGATGAAAAGCAGTAGCGTCAGCGGTCTCACCACCTGAAAGTAGCCAAAATTGCCGCAAAAAAAAAGAGACCGCAGCGCGGCCTCTTTTTTTTAGAGTAAGACGCTTCGATCAGTTAAAAATATAGCGAACGCCCAATTGCATTTGCCAAACGTCTCCAATGGTTGTAGACGTATCAAACGTGCTGCTGATGGGTACCACTACACCATTTGTAACCGTGAGCGGAGTTAACCGATAAACAGGTTGGCCCTGGGCATTTACCGAACGGAAATTGAGCGGAGTTGCCGCCACGTTTCTCCACCCTACACCCCATTTGTCGTTGATCAGGTTTCCAACGTTGATGATGTCAGCGCGTACTTGCAATGTGTTTCGCTTACCATTGATGTTCAGGTAAAAATCCTGAGCGATCGAAAGGTCAGCGGTGTACACCCACGGGCGCAACACACCGTTGCGCTCAGCAAAACCACCTCTACGGCTGTTTAGGTACTCATCTTGCCGGATGAACGCATCCCAATCCAACGCCTGTTGCGCGGCGGTGTACGGTGCTGTTGCACCGGTAGGTGTATAGGTTTCAAAAAACATCTCTGAAATCGCACGCGGGATGTAAATCAAATCGTTGTTCGCAGCATCGCCATTCATGTCGTTCGAATAGCGGTAGCTAAAGCGGCCGGATGTGCGGCCTTCCCAGAATAAGGAAACTTGAGTAGCAAAGTTTTTTGCATACTCTTTGCGATAGCCCAAGCTGGCAATGATGCGGTGACGTTGATCCTGATTGTTGAATTCCAACGAAGGATTGTTGGGATCGGCTGCGGTAGGATTGTTCGTCCAGCTACCACGGGCGATCGAACCCGCGTCAATCAGGTTCTTGGCACGGCCAAAGTTGTACGCGGCCATTCCAAAGAATCCTTTCGTCAGCGGCTTCTCAATTTTGAAGGCGAGCGACTGCGAATATCCTTGGTTTGTGTTGGTCAACACTTCCGCGCTGGTAACCGTGTACGCGCCGGTAATCAACCTGTTGGAAGTCCAACGCGGGCGGCCGTCTGGAAGGCCGAACGTGGTCTGCGCACCAGGGAGGTTAGCGTTATAATACATCACTCCATTAACGTCTTGAGAGTAGATGAATTCCACCGTACCGATTAAACCGAGCGGTAATTTTTGGTCGACCGCGATGTTCGAGCGCCAGGTTTGCGGGAACTTAAAGTCTGGGTCGGTAACGGCCAACTCAACGGAGCTGGGCAGCGTAGCGGTTGCGGGAATATAGCGGGCCGGATCGGGATTGAAGGGCCGAGCGGTGGTGTTCGTAGATTGTTCGAAACCAGTCAGCACCCCGTTGTTTCCGATCTGATTAGAAATCCAAACGAATGGCGGCCGACCAGTAAATAAGCCAGTTCCTCCGCGTACCTGCGTGGTGCGGTTGTTAAACACATCCCAGTTAAAACCTAAGCGCGGAGAAACCAGCATAGATGCTTTTGGCAGTTGGGCGGTATTGAGGCGTAACGGGTTGCCGGCCTGATCACGGAACTGTAGGGGCTCAACCCGATTGTTGAAAAACCCGGTCTCGTCAAATTGCGGGCGGTCAACACGGATACCCGCAGTAATCTTCAGGTTATCGATCGGTGTGAATTCATCTTGTAAGTACAAGCCCGCATAAGTTACTTTGCTCGGCTGTACCGGCTCTGCGCCGCCGGGCAACCCGGAATAACGGAGTTGGAATAGTGCCAGCGAAGGGTCGTTGGCCGTGTTTGCATCTGTAGCCGCATAAAAATCGGCTAAGCTTCTGTAGACATAAACACTTTGCGAGCCTGGGAAGAACACGTTTTCAAAAGAAAGACGCTCCAAATTCAAACCAGCGGTAATGGTGTGCTTGCCCGCATAGTATGTAAAGTTGTTTTGCAACTGGAACGTGTTATAGTTCAACTTGTTGTTTGGCGTGAACGGCTCAAATCCGAACGAGATGTAAGTAGTACCTGCGTTTTGAATCTCAACCAACGGGAAGAACGAGCCGCGCGAGCCGCGATCTTCGTTTTGGGCCGTATATCCGATCATAAATTGATTGGTCATCTTTGAATTCAGTCGCGAATTCAACTCGGCGATAACAGAATGGATGGATTCTTTCTGAATATAATTCGTATTTTGGTAATTTAATGCGCTATTGCTGGATCTGCGGTTACCGAAGCCTAAGGAGTTACTATTGCTCGCCAATACGTCGGTCTCTGAAATCAAACCATTGTAGCGCAAACTCAATTTGTGCTTCTGGTTAATGTTATAATCCAATTTCACCAAAAACTTGTCGCTCGTGGTCTCATTATTGTAGCCTTCGTAAGGACCAGTCTCATATCCGTAGGTGTTGCGAAGAAAGCTACTCAGTTGATCGAGATCCGTCTTGAGCACTCGGGTTACGTTACCCGTAACTGTTTCTCCACCCAGATTTGAACGAAAATCAGTAGCTGGGTCGGTTCTACGCTCAGACTCTGCATTTACAAAGAAGAAAAGTTTGTCTTTAATGATCGGGCCGCCCAGGCGGAATCCATATTGATTTACGGTAAAGTTATTCGTTATCACGTCCCGACCTTTTGCCTTATCGCCTACAAATGACTCGTTACGGGTATTGTAAAACACGGAGCCGCTAAACTCATTCGTTCCGCTGCGGGTAACCGCGTTTACGCCCGCGCCTACGAAACCTGCCTGGCGCACATCAAACGGCGCTATGTTTACCTGAATTTCCTCAATCGCATCCAGTGAAATGGGCGTTGAGCCAGTACGACCGCCCGGCTGGGCAGCCAAGCCGAAACTGTTGTTCAGCGATGAACCGTCAACGGTAATATTGTTGAAACGCGCATCTGCACCGACAAAAGACTGGCCGCTGGCCTGCGGCGTCAAACGGGTAAAGTCATTGATCGAACGGCTGATGGTGGGTAGTGTGTTAATCGTTTGCTTCGTGATGTTTGTGGCAGCACCGGTACGGTCGGACGAAAACACATCGTTTTTCGAACCCGTGACCACTACCGTCTCTAACTCTGTGCTCTGCTCAGAAAGTTGGGCGCTCAGGTTGGTTGCAGTACCTAGGCTTAGAAATACGTCAGTGAAGGTTTTCTCTTGGTAGCCCACAAATGACACCTTAACGGTGTAGGGACCGCCAATCCGCATTCCCGGGATGGTATAACGCCCGTCCGTCAGGGTAATCGTTCCGTAGGTGGTTCCAGACGGTGTGTGGGTGGCCACAACGTTGGCACCAGGTAAGCCTTCTCCTTTAGAATCAGTAATCTTGCCACTGATGGAGGCATTGGTAACACCTTGCGCAAACAGGCCCGTTCCGGCCGTCAGCATAAGAACTACCGTGAGTTGTAGAATTTTTCTCATACGATTGGTTTTAGTTTAGTAAATCGGCTTGCAAAAATACCAGCTGAACAAATAGGAAAGGACTCGATCTGCTTTATCGGTTTTAGAAAAGTAGCTGTTAAAGTTTAACAGAACCATAACAAACCAAAGTCGGCAATCCGCGCTTTTCTGGCCCTTTGCAAAACGCTGCGAATTTAGATGTTGACCCAAAGTAAACCTAATTTGAGATGAACAAGCATTTTTTCTCTTTTTTAAGCCTGATTTTTTACTCGTTTTCAGCGTTTTCGCAGCCAAAACTTGAATACTACCTTCCGGAAAAGACCAGCCTGAACCCGGCCATCCCGACACCTGCTGCCGTAATCGGCCACGAAGTCGGAGAGTGGCACATCACCCACGACCGACTTGTGCAATACATGTATGCCCTCGACCAGGCCTCCGACCGGATCTCCCTTGCGGTGATGGGTAAAACCTACGAAGGGCGACCGCTGCTCCTGCTCACGATCACAGCCCCCGACAACCATCAAAACATTGAAAAAATCCGGCAAGAGCATCTGCTTCTCTCGGATGCCGGCAAATCGGGTGGGCTTGATCTCACGAAGATGCCTGCTGTATTTTACCTCGGCTGCAGCATTCACGGCAACGAGGCCAGCGGCGCCAATGCCGGGCTGGTCATGGCGTACTACCTGGCCGCCGCGCAGGGGCCGGAAATCGAAAGCTACCTCCGCAACACCGTCATCCTGTTCGATCCGAGTTTCAATCCCGATGGCCTCCAACGGTTTGCCGGCTGGGTAAACGCACGTAAAAGCGTGCACATCGCTACCGATGCAAATGATATTGAACACAACGAAGCATGGCCCGGAGGGAGGTTTAACCATTATTGGTTCGATCTGAACCGCGATTGGCTGGTAGCCCAGCACCCCGAATCGCAGGCCCGTGTAAAACAATTTCAGTCCTGGCGCCCCAATGTACTTACCGACCACCACGAGCAAGGCACGAATGCTACGTTTTTCTTCATGCCGGGCGTACCCTCTCGTGTTCATCCGCTTACCCCCGACAAAAATCAAGAGCTGACACGGAAGATGGGCACCTATCACGCGAAAGCGTTGGAGGAAATCGGCTCGCTCTACTTTACACAAGAGGGCTATGATGACTTTTATTATGGCAAGGGATCGACCTATCCGGATATTCAGGGCTGCATCGGTATTCTGTTTGAACAGGCCAGCTCGCGCGGTCATGCCCAGGAGAGCACAAATGGTGTACTCACCTTTCCGTTCACCATCCGCAACCAATTTGTAACCATGCTCAGTTCGCTCCGCGCCGTTAATGAGTTGCGCGAAGAACTGCTGGCCTATCAGCGGGACGTATATAAAAATGCGGCAGCCGAAGCTGCACGCGATGTAGTTAAGGGCTATCTCTTCACCTCCGGCCCCGACCGCACCAAAGCGCATGCCTTTGCAGAACTTTTGCTGCGCCAGCAGGTTCAGATCCAAACCCTCCAGGCCACCCAAACCATCAACGGCAAGACCTTCGATAAGGAAAACACGTTTCTGGTAGCACTCAACCAGCCACAGTACAAGTTGATTCAGTCTGCTTTCTACAAGCAACTGAAATTCAAAGACAGTCTTTTCTACGACATCTCCAGCTGGACACTGCCACAGGCGTTTGGTCTGGAGTACGAGGAAGTGAAAGTTCTGCCGGCTGCCAATCAACTCATGGCGCTGCCGATGCCGCAAGGCAGGCTTCTTGGCTCCGGTGACTATGCCTTTGTGTTTGAACCGTTCGGTTACTACACCCCCCGCGCGCTGTACCGATTGCTGAAGGAGGGGATTCGCGTAAAAGTCGCCAGTGAAGTGTTCCACGCCGGTGGAAAGGCATTTGCACGCGGTTCGTACCTCATTCCGGGCGATCAGGAAAAATCTCCCCAACTGATCCAATCGGTGATCCAGAAAATCGTAGCAGAAGATGCCGTGGATGTGCTGGCGCTGACGTCCGGCCTCGACTACCAGGGTGTGAGCCTGGGTAGCAGCTCGTTCACCACGTTGCGCAAACCCGAAATTGCGCTGGTTGTGGAAGGAGGTGTCTCTCCCACAGATGCAGGGGAAATCTGGCACCTGCTCGATACGCGGTTACACATGCCCGTGACGTTGCTCTCGGTCAATTCCCTCAACACGATGCCGATTAATCGCTACAACACCATCATCCTGCCGGAAGGCAACTATGCGGCGTTGACCGATGGTACGAAAGAAAAGTTGAGAGCCTGGGTGCAGAGTGGCGGTGTGATCATTGGTTTTGAGCGGGCCGTTACGTGGTTGCACGGTGCAGGCCTGGCGAAATTTGACCTGAAAAAAGAAGAGGAGAAAAAAGAAGCGCCAAAGGCAAAGCCGTATTCAGCAATAGATGAAGACCGCGGAGCGCAGGAAACCAGCGGCGCCATTTTTGAGGCAGAGGGTGATCTTACGCATCCCCTGCTGTACGGGTACACGTCCCCGCGAATTCCGCTGTTTAAGTCCAACAATCTGTTCATGGAAAAGTCGAAGAATGCATACGCCAACCCCCTCGTGTTTGGCAACAACCCGCTGATCAGTGGGTATATCGCAAAACCCAATCTCGAGCGGCTGAAAAATTCTTCCTGCCTGGGCATTGCTGCGCTTGGCCGTGGGCGCGTGATTGGCTTTACCGAAAACCAGGCGTTCCGTGCCTTTTGGTTGGGTACGAATCGATTATTGACAAATGCCATTTTCCTCGGTCCAATCATCAGCACAGAAGCCGGCCGGTAACCAGCGGAAATAGTTTACCCTCACCGGTGAAGGATCTCTGCCGGGATATTTCAATCGTGGATGCGATCAAGGAAACGTAACTTCTTCGCTTTCCACGCCGTTACCGCTACCACCAGTAAGGTGGCGTGGCCTCCTGCCACTACCGATGGAATCACGCCCAACAATTTGGCGGCAACACCCGACTCCAGGGCCCCCAATTCATTGGAGGATCCGATAAAGATATTGTTGACGGCCGCTACACGGCCTTTCATGTTTTCGGGAGTTAACGTCTGGATCAGTGTGCTGCGGATGATGACACTTACAGAATCGAACATGCCGCTGAGCATCAGCAGCGCTACAGACAGGTAGTAGCTCTTGGAAAGGCCAAAGCCGATCATGGTGAGCCCGAAACCAGCTACCGACCATAATAACACTTTCCCCATCTGCCGTTGAATGGGGTGGTGGGTGATGTAGACGGCCATGAGCAAAGCACCAATGCCGGGGGCAGCTCTCAGCACGCCAAATTCAAACTTGCCGACAAACAGAATGTCGCTGGCAAAAACCGGCAGCAGGGCCACCGCGCCTCCAAACAGCACGGCAAACAAGTCCAGTGTAATGGCCCCAAGTATGATCTGGTGGTTGAATACAAACGAAATGCCGGCTTTAATTTTCTCCCGAATACCCTGCTCATGCGAAATGGGTGGCAGCGGTTGCCGGGCGACGAGCGAATACAACACCACGCTGGCTACAACGAGTACAACGTCTGAGAGGTACGCAGCCTCCAGGCCTAACCCCGCGTAGATCAGCCCGGCCAGCATCGGCCCTCCGATGGAGGCAGCCTGCCAGAAGGTACTGTTGAGTGTTATTGCGTTGGGAAATAGCGCCCGTGGTACCAGTTGCGGCAGGAGCGAGAAATTGGCGGGCGACAAAAACCCGCGGGCAATGCCACTCACAAAAATGGTTGCGTATATCGGCAGTGCCCCCAGGTGTTGTAAAAATGCGCCGGTAAAAGAAGCGAAAATGAAGAGTGCTATTGAACAAGCCAGCAGGATGATGACCGTTGAAAGCACAATTGTCTTGCGGTTCACCACGTCGGCAACATGCCCGGCATAGAGCGATACCGCAATCGAAGGCACTGCTTCCGCCAGCCCGATCAACCCGAGCGAAAGCGGATCCTGGGTTATCTCGTATATCTGCCAACCCACCACGGTGGCCTGAATCTGGATCGCTAACGTGATGAAAAATCGCGCAAAGATAAAATGGCGGAAGTCCGGGAATCGCAGGGCAGCATAGGGGCCGTTCATAATGCCAGCAACCGGTCTACAGCCGCCACGGCCAGCCCCTGGCGCTCTTGCCGGGAGCCGCGAATGTCTACCCACGGCACGCCCGACTCGCCAACCCGGGCGCGGTAAATGTGCCAGAGTTGCTCCCGCTGCTGCGGATGCTCCCGCTGCGGATCGTTCTCCCAGGGCACATCGATAAAGGTAAGTAAGTACAAGTGGTAGGATCGCTGCGAATGGATGCGGTTGATTTCGGGGTCTGCAGCTCCATATTTAAACTCACTCCAGATGCGGATCGTCAGCAGGTTCGTATCGCAGATCAACAGGCGGTTCGCTGCCGGTCTCCATTCGTCTTCCAGCCGCATCTGCCCATGGCTGATCTTCAGCAGATCGTACTCCTGATACGGGCGCCCCAATTTCTCTAAGTAGGCACGGGCATACTCCGGCACCCATGGCTCGCGGTAGTGGTTGGCCAGAAACTGCGAAAGCTCCGTTTTGCCGGTACATTCCGGACCGACCACACAAACGGTCTGGATAGGCTTGGCTGCCTGGGCAATGGTGGAGGTTAGCATGGCGCTGCAAAGAAACGGAAAACTGAGTTGGCCGCGGCAGTTCCATAGCGGATTACTTAATAGGCCTGGTGAGCCGGTTTTACGAACCAGCGTGGCCCGCAGGGGGATGTCTTTTTGCGGTCGGTATCAGCGGCCAACATATGAGGAGAGTTCCGGGAAAACTGTAACTTGCCAATCCAAAACGGCTGTGTTGTGAAGCGAAGAAAAGCCATTCAGAAAATCGGATTGAGCCTGACGGCGGGCGCCGCATTACCGTGGCTTTCTGCGTGCAGCAAGCCCGACCCGGAGCCGGAAGTGCGCTATGAGGGTACGGTTGCCGTAATCGGTGCGGGGGCGGCTGGTCTTTATGCAGCAGGGATTCTCAGCGCGAAGGGGATAAATGTGGTGGTACTGGAAGCTGCCAAAGAACTCGGTGGCCGCATCAAGTCGCTGCGCAATCAGCCATCGGAGATCCGAAATCTGTTGATTGCCGATTTTCCCGTAGAGCTGGGGGCCGAGATGGTTTGGGGCACTGACTCACTGTTCGGAAGCATGGTGAAAAATCTCAACCTCCCTGTCCTGAATCTGGATGAATTGAATAAGCCGGTATTTGTACTGGGCAACCAACCGAAGGCAGCTGCAGATTGGGCAACCGATGCCGACTTTCTGGCACAGAAAACATTTATTGAGGGCATACGCAATTACACGGGGTCCGGCCAGAGTATACGCCAGGCGGCAACCGCCGTTCCCACCCGCGCACAGGCGCTGATCAACTCACAGGTGGCTAACGTATTTGGTTCATCTGCCGACCGGGTTGGCATTAAGGGCGTTGCCGACTCGTTGAAAGCCCGGAAACATGATAACAAGATTTTTGTGCTGCGCGGCAATCCGCTTCAGGATATCATCCTTTCCCAATTTGCGCGTATTGCCTCGGCCGTCAAAACCAACAATCCGGTAAAATCCATCGACTACACAGCCGACACCATTGTCATCACCACCACCGAGGGCAAGACGTTTGAAGCTAACAAAGTGATTGTGACTGTGCCCGTCTCAATTCTTAAAGCAGGAACAATTCAGTTTTCACCGGCATTGCCAGCGGAGAAAACGACAGCCATTAGCCGGATAGGTATGGATGCCGCCATCCGGGTTGTGCTCGAGTTCCGAAAGAACTTCTGGGGTGAAGACACCACGCTGATTTGGGGAGGCAGCAGCGCCATCCAGATTTTCAATGCCGGTGTGGCCCGCAGTCGCTTTTATCAAACTACCACGATCACGGTCTATGGCCCGCGGGCTGCTGAACTCTCGGCGCTGAGCCGGGTGGCCATGATCTCCGCTCTCCTGGCTGAGTTGGATTTATTCTACAAGGGCCAGGCCACCCAGTTCGTCAGACGTAATCTGGATACAAATGAGATTCTGACCGTGGTGCAGGATTGGAGTAAAGAGGAGTATATCAAAGGAGGTATTTCCTACCTGACACCGGCCGGCACATTGACCGACCGCGAAACGCTGGGCAAGCCGGTTGGCACACGTTTGTTCTTTGCCGGTGAAGCTACCGATGCTACGGGAGATGCCGGCACCATCAACGGTGCCCTGGTATCGGCTGAAAAAGCGGCTGAGCAGGTGGTCGAATCCATCCTCAAGGCGACCTGACCGGGCTACTGGCGTAGGCGGGGGTTGCCGTGCAGGTGCGAAGATTACTTCCGTGCACGCTGCTAACTCTGCTACGGCTGTCACTCAGTCGCGTTGAAATTCAGATTTTGCACACCGGCAGCCCAGTACAGGGCAGCTTTCGCTTTTTCATAAAGCGATTGCATCTTCAGGAATTTACTTTGGCTCTCAATCAGCTTCTCTTGTTGAATGTTGATCTTGAATAAATCGCTTTCGCCATTTTCGAGGTTGAGTAACTCAGCCCGCAGCAGGCGATCGTATAAGTCCACCATCTCGCCCTGCTGGCGGATTATAACGCCCGTGTTAACGATCTCATTGAATACAGCGTTGATCTCATTGACAATCTCGCGCTCGGTTTGCTGCTGATCGAACTCCGTACCGCGGATTTTGATGTTGGTGAGCTCTAGTTTCGAACGCTCTTTGCGAAGCAGGATGGGAAACGAAAAGTCAACTCCGAATTTGTAGTCATCCAACGGATTGAACTGCGTGGGAGTGCTGGGGTCAGTCAACAGCGCGTAGTTCAAATCGAGACGTGGCTTCAGCCACTCGCGTGCAAGCTGTCGGTCTACCTGCAGCTGCCCGATCTTATTGCGAAACTTGACCAGCTCGGGATGATTCTGCCGCGCCTGTTCGGTGAGGCTGCTGATCGTCTGAAGTGATAAGGCTACATCCTCAGGGCCAAGCAATGGGGCCACCCGCAAAGCGAGATCAAGCGGTTCACCCGCTTCGTTCCACAAGTAGTTGGAGATCATAATGCCCGAGTTCTGAAAGTTGAGTATCGCCTCTTGTTGTTCCACCAAACGGGTTTGCAGCGTAATTTTTGCCTGCACCGTATCCACAGGTGCTGCTTCGCCGTTGACGGCATTGACCCGCACACGTCTGAAGATCTCAGAGGCAATCGTTACGCCTCGGTTAATGAGCCGGTAATTATAGTAGGCATGGTACCAATTCCAGTAATCTTTGGCTGCTTCCAGGAGGATTTTGTTGATGAGTTTAATCTGATCAGCCGCGGCGATGTTTTGGTATAACTTCGCTTGCTGGAGGGCGGCTCTGCGCTCATCAGTAATCAGCCCGCGGCCAACCGGAAATTCAAAACCCGCGTATAACTGGCGATCGCCCGGAAGGATTTCACTCGGGTTGAGCTGCGAGCCCCTGTTCTGTTGCCAGCCTATTTTGGGATTCACGGGAAACTGGCTGGGGAAGTATACGCGGCCGTCCATTCGGTCAAAATAGGTTTTGTTCTGAAACTCTTTCTTATCCCAAAAGAATTCCAGTTTCGGATCGAATGCGCCGCGGGCTAATCGGATTTCCTGTAGCGCGACTTCATTTAGCAGACGCGCTTGTTTGACTACCGGATGGTGTTCGAGTATAATTTTGTAAAACTCGTCAATCGAAAAACTAATTACAGAGTCAGGAAGCTGAAACACCGCATCCATGCTCTTTTGCGCACAGAGCGGCGCAACCGTGAGCAAGACGATGATCGGCACCAGGCGCAGCCTAAGGATAATGAAAGTTGGCAGGTTCACGCTGAATTACTTTGAGTCTTCGCCATCGGCGGATTCGTTTGACGTTTTTTCTTTCTTGGTTTCCACCATCGGGTCTTCGGGCTCCTCGTAGATACTGGCCGGGAAGCCGTTTAACTGACGCCAGATCTCAAACCACACCTGCACGTTGTTCAGCATCACCCATCCTTTGGTGCCCGAGCCCATGCGCAGCTGCTTCGGCCACGGCTCATCTTCCTTGTCGGGCACAACCAGCACCCGAAACTCCCCGGGCTTCGAGTTTACGAAGTCAATTACTTCCACCACGCCGCCAAAGGTTCCCACCGAAACATTGGGCCAGCCCGAAAACTGCAACGCCGGCCAGCCATCAAACTGGATACGCACCTTGCGCCCCTTGGCAATCAGCGGCACATCCATCGCCTTCACAAACATGGCCACGGCCAGGTCTTGTGCTTCGGGCATGATGGTGGCCACGGCATCGTTCTCCTTAATCGTTTCGCCTATACCGGCCTTCAGCGCTTTCACAACAATACCCGATTGGGGGGCGATGACCTGATATTGCTGATTTCGGATCGTCATGTTGCTGTACTCGTTGCGCAGTTTAGCGATGTCGGCCTGTGTTTCGTAAAGCTCGGCCAACGTGTTGTTTAGATCGGATTCGGCCTTGCTGATTTTGTCCTGATACTCGGCATCTACCCGGTCTAATTCAATTTGCGCATTTAGAAAATCGGCTTTACTGCTCTGGAATTTGTATTCGATATCCTGAAATTTAGTCAGGGTGATGTTGCCTTCTGTGTACAGGGTTTTGTTCCGTTGGAACTGGTTTTCCGCATAGCCGAAGCGCACTTTTTCGGCCTCGAGTTTGGCGGTTGCCTGCTCTAGCTTTACTTTCAATTCTTCGCGCAGTGCCACAATCTGCCTGCGCAGCGCCTGCGCTTTCAGATCTTTGGATTTTTGGCTGTTGTCTTTGGCATCGACCTGCTCCTTGAGCCGCGTGAGCAGCTCCGGGTCAAAGTACTTCTCTTTAATCTCCGAGAGGGTCAGAATCGTGTCGCCCCGGTTAACGTACTGCCCTTCGCGCACATGCCAGCGTTGTATGCGGCCCGGAATAGCGGACTCCACCGTCTGCGGCCGGTTAGCGGGCGATAGCGCGGTGAGTGTGCCACGGCCGCGGATGTTCTGCTGCCAGGGCAGAAAGAGAATGATCATAAACACGATACCCATACCGGCAAGCCAGCGAGCCAGTGTTTTTCCAGCCGTGGGTGTTTTAAGTGCTTTGAGGGAGTACAGCCGGTCGTGCGGCATGTCATGTTCGATATCTCCCGGTGAAATCTTCAACATATGATTAGTCGATAAAATCAGTTAACAGATTTTTTTCAGCTAATTGCTGAAAGGTACCGTCTGCGAGCAGCTTGCCTTCGCTGAGTAAAATGATGCGGTCGCAGGCTGCCATGATCAGCGGATCACTCGACACCACAATCAGGGTGAAGGTGGTGTTGTTTGATACCAACATCTGCACCAGATCGAGCTTGTCTTGTTTGGGTAGGTTGGAAAAGAAATCGTTCAGGATGATCAGGCTCGGCTTTTTCGCGAGGCAGCGCGCAAGAATCAGTTTGTGGATGATCGATACGGGTAATCCCTTTCCACCACTCACCAGCCGCGTGTTCAGGCCCTCCGGTAGTTCGTTCACCCATTGGATAAGCTTGGCTTTTTCCATCGCCGTGATGGCATCCTGCACGGTCACAAACGTTTTTCCTACCGTAATATTCTCCAGTATGGAACCATCAAAAATGTCCTCACGCGAAATGTTTTTCGCGATTCGATCGCGCAGGTTGGTGAGATCAAGATCGCGTATCGAAAATCCATTGATGGTAACGGCTCCCTCAAAATCCTGATGCAACCCGGACAACACCTGGGTAAGAGTTGATTTTCCCGCATTTCCCGGCCCGGCCAGGCACACGTGCTCTCCCGCTTTGATTTGCAGACTAATGTGGCGCAGCGTGTAGTCGTGATTTTCAGGGAACTTGTAGCTCAGGTTATTGATCTGGACGTGAAACGGTTGCCGGGCGATGGTACTGGGCAGGTCTA
>CANGUI010000014.1 GCA_947457025.1 Flammeovirgaceae bacterium
AGAAGGCCCCGAAAAAGGTTCTTCAATAAAAAGCCGGCGTGTGTTTCTTCCTGGGGTTCTTGCATGGTGGATCAATTAACGATGGGCATCCGCTTGAAGGGTTTACTGCGATCGAACAGGTACCGGTAAGTGGCATGTTTCTTCACCACATAGCTGTTAATTTGTTCTACCACACGAATCATTTTGGGATTGAAATCGCAAATCCAGTTCATCTGATCGTCGGTGTATTTGAAAGTGCCCGAGTCCTGGGCCAGCTTCCGAAACGCTTCGATGATCCCGCCATCCACACCCTTGGCCTGGTGTTCGGGCACCACACCGAATAAGACACCAAAAGCTTTTTTGCAGGTTTTGCGGTACTGGTGCCAGACAAAAATAAGTTTCCCAAGCCAGTTGAAGTTGCCGTTCACATGTTTAAAGATCTGGTTTACTTCCGGCAGGGAAAGAAAAAATGCAACGGGCTCGTCTTTGTAGTAGGCAAACCAGAGCAGCTGTTCATCCATGATGGGCTTCATCTGTTTCACCAGGTGACGGGCCTGCGTTTCGGTCAGCTCCGGAATTTCCCCGCGATTGGCCCAGGCGCGATTGTACACGGTGCGGATCTTGTCGGGCAGCGTGTGCCACTCACTTTTTCTGAGGTACCGGAATGAGTAGTCCGGATCTTTGGCTACCAGATTTGCTTTGGCGGTAAGACGCTCTGTCAGCGGCCCTGCGAATGGACGGCCGAAGGTGAGTTGATAAAAGTACACCTGAAATCCGTAGGCTTCAAAAAAGGGTTGGTAATACGGGGCGTTGTAGTTGCACTGATAGTTGGGCGGCAGGTTAAATCCTTCAATCAGCAAACCCCACCACTTATCGCGGTTGCCAAAATTGATGGGGCCGTCCATTGCTTCCATGCCCTGCTGTTGCAGCCAGTTTTTACACAGATCAAATAATTGAAACGCCACAGCCTGATCATTCACACAATCAAAAAAGCCAAAGCCTCCGGTGGGCTGTTCGTTGCCTTTGTTCACCGTTTTCTTGTTGATGAATGCAGCCACGCGGCCCACTACGTCACCCTGTTTATCCCGGATGATCCACCGGACGGCTGAGCCCTGTAGGTGGGTTTTGTTTTTCTTCGGATCGAACACCGCCTCTACATCCTGATCAAGCGGACGAATCCAGGCGGGATTATCTTTGTAGAGGCGTACGGGTAGTTCCAGAAACGCCCTGCGATCGGCAGCTGACTTTACTTCGGAAACGATCATCGGGGCAACTGATTTGGGATATGGATGGTAAAGGTAGTGCCTTCTTGCCACACACTGGCAACTTCGATACGGCCCCGCAACCGTTCAACCGCATTTTTGGCAATATACAGGCCCAGCCCGGAGCCGGTGGCCCGGTTATTTGCCCGATAAAACATTTCGAAGATCATCGGGACTTTATCGGCCTCAATTCCCAAACCGGTATCACGAAAGACGATCGTGCAGTGGAATTCCGTGGTGACAATCTGCACATCTACGTGCGTTGTACCCGATGGCTTGCGGTATTTGATGGAATTTGAAACCAGGTTGCGCACTACCTCCGAGAGGCGCCAGGGATCGCTGTAGAGCGGCGGACCGGTATGTACGACCGTATGGGTAACCTGGCTGGCACCCTCCAGATAGTTGAGATCCGCAAAGGCCTTATTGATCATGTCTTCAACCTGTATCAGCCCGATCTTCACCTCCATTTTCAGATTCTTCGAATGGCTTAACACGTCTGAGATAAAAGCATCCAGCTGCTTTACCTGGGCGCCGATACGCTTCAGGTAGTCTAATGGACTATCGGTATTTTCCGGCATCTGCGAGAGGTGCACCAGGCCGAGCACAGATGTAAGCGGGGCGCGCAAGTCATGCGACACTTTATAGACGAAGTTGTCGAGCTCTGCATTGCGTGTTTTCAGTTCTTCTTCCATGTGGCGGATGTCTGTGATATCCACATACACGCCGAAAATCCCAATGGTTTCATCTTCCAGCCGCACGGGCAACCCATACAAAATCACGGACACCGGGTGACCATCCTTGCGCAAGCGGGTGGTTTCGAGGCGCACTACCTGATATCCGCTGATTACCGTATTGATCTCGTCACCTTCGCTTTCCAATTCCTTTGGAACAATAAAGGCATTCAGTCCTTTGCCGCGCAGTTCTTCGATGGTGTAGCCGAAAAGCTGTTGAAACCCGTAGTTGATCTGTGTAATGTTGCCATCGGCATCCAGCAGTACAATGGCCAGCGGCGAGTTCTGAAACAGCTGCGTAAACATCGTGTTGGCTTTGCGAATGGAGGCGGCTGCCTGCTTTTGCTGGGTAATGTCTTTTACCAGGATTTGAATGGCCGGCACGCCTTCAAACACAAAACTCTTTGATACGAGCTCCACATCAATCACCCGACCATCAAGGCGGATCAACTTCTCTTCAGCCATCGGTACAACTTCCCCACGGCTCACGCGCTCAATGCGTTCGATGGCGAGCGCCTGGGATACCGGATGGATCAACTCGATGATGGGTGTGGCCAGCAGTTCTTCAATTGACTGTGCGGCCATCATATCAACTGCATGGCGATTGGCATAGATCAAACGTCCGTCGCGGTGGATGCCCACTCCGAGGGGAACCGATTCCAGCAGGTCACGATATTGATTTTCCGCATCGCGTTGTTTTTGTTCCAGTTTCTTTCGCAGCGTGATGTCGTTCATCAGCCCGCGCCAAACTATCGCCTGGTGCTGCACTTCGCGCGAGGCCACCATTTCGATCCATTGTTCTTCTCCTGACGGAACGAGAATCCGACCCTCCCACTGTACCTTGGTACCCGGCGCTGCGGCGTTATTCGCCTGGCGGAATGACGGCCAATCTTCTGCATGTATAAGATCTTCCATGCGGATATCTCCCGACATCAGGTTTTCGCTGGTGCGCCCCAACAGCTCCCGGCAATATGGATTGATGTAGGTGAACCTGGCTCGCCCGCCGGCAGTGGCGGTGTATTCGAAAATCACCGCAGGTATTAAATCGAGCAGATGTTGCACGCCTGATAAAAAATGTTCGGTTTTGAAAGGTTACGAATAGATGGTCAGGTTTCCATGCGATAATCCGGTCCTCCGGGTTTCGTCAGCTCACGCAGTCAGCGCAACTACTCCCGTGCCGAGTCGCGCCACTTTGCAGAGCCCTGCTCCCTCCGGGAAGAAGGCGTACCAAAAAGTTCGTGTACGTTACACCCCGGGGAGTCCATGGCCGGTGCCATCACATCAGTTTTTTACTATCACATCAGTTGTTGATTTCCGCCGGCTTACTTTCCGTGATCAGCGCCGGAAGATTCCTGTCGCGGAACGTCTTGTTGTAATCAGTAATCTCTTTCCGCAGCAGGTCTCCTAACTGATTTCTATACCCCTGCCACTGTGTTTCCACATCGCGGGCGCGATCCTTCGCCCCTTGCGTTAACCGGGGATCGTGGGTGTCGGCCACAGAACGCAGTTGCAGAAATTCGGCATTGAGCCGGTTCGGAAAGTTGATCACATCCTGGAAGTTTTTGGATCGCGGTTCAATGAGTTGCTGCTCCCATTGCTCAATTTTCTTCGTGAGGGTCTTGCCCAACTCCACCAGCTCTTTGTTCTCTGGTTGGCCTTTGAGCGACTCGTTGATGGTTTCGATCTGCTTTTTTACCTGCCGCATCTGGTTAACTGATTTGTGTACGTCGTTGAACTGGTCGCTCATGCGTTGGAGAAACTCCTGCTGTGCCGCCCAGTCGGCAGCGGTGGCCGTCACCTTCGGATCGGCCAGCAGCTCCAGCTCCGTTTCGGAGACATGCTTCTTAAATGTGAGCCGCGCTTTGTAACGGCCGGGGGCCACGCGGTAGCCACTGTGATCGCCATACACAAATACGCCATTCACACCGGTGAGGGCTTCAGTGCGGAAATCCCACGCAAAGCGGTTCACACCCGCTTCGGCCGGTATTTGCTGCGGGGGTGGCGGACCACCGGGCCAGGATTTGATCGTTTCGTCTTTTTGGTTGGTGTAGGTCCGGATGAGTTTACCGGTACTGTCGAAAATCTGCAGCTGCACTTTTGCCGTATCGGCTTTTTCACTTAGGTAATAATCAAGGATCACACCGTTCATTGGATTGCGACCAAGGCCCGGGATGTCACCCATATATGATGGAATCGTTACAGAAGATAACCGATAGGTGGGTTTGGGGGTAAACATTTTTGCGGGCGCATCGCCCCACACTCCTCGCGCCTGCTGAATAGCGCTGAGGTCATCCAGAATCCAGAAGGAACGGCCCGCAGTGGCAGCCACCAGATCATTGTCGCGGATGATCAGATCGGTCACCGGCACGATGGGTAGGTTGAGCTGGAACTTCTGCCACTGCAATCCGCCATTCAACGAAAGGTAAAAGCCACGCTCCGAGCCTGCATACAGCAGGTCTTTGATTTTTTTATCCTCGCGGATCACTTTGATGAAATCGTCTGCGTCAACGCCGGCTCCGATCTTCACCCAGGTTTTTCCGTAGTCGGTGGATTTAAATGTATAGTTGGCAAAGTCATTGAATTTGTAGCGGGAAGCACTGAGGTAGACCGTGGCCTTATCATGCGGCGAAACTTCAATCGAGTGAATGAGACCCTCGCTCCAGTCTTTGGGTGTGATGTTCTGCCAGCTCTTGCCACCGTCGCGGGTGATGTGCACCAGGCCGCAGTCGCTGCCGGTGTACATGGTGCCGGCTTCATGCGGTGATTCGATGACATAATAAATGGTGTTGTAATTTTCACCGCCGGCTCCTTCGTTGGTAATCGGGCCGCCGCTCACGTCCTGCTTCGTGGTATCGTTGCGCGTCAGGTCCGGGCTGATGATCTCCCAGCTGAGGCCTCCGTTGCTGGTGCGGAAGAGAACGTTGGCAGCATGGTACATCACCTTGGGATTATGAGGGGAATTGATCAACGGGGCATTCCAGTTGAACCGGTACTTCATTTTCTTGGGCGCAAAGGCGAGGTTGGTGGCCGGGTATTCCTGCAAGTCTTTGGCTTCGCCCGTGCGGGTATCGAGTACATCGATTTGCCCCTGATAGCAGCCGCCGTACAGCAACTCCGGGTTGGCCGGGTCGTTGAAGGCGACGTAGGCACTCTCGCAACCGGGACCGTTGAACCAATCTTTATCGGTGATACCAAAACTGCCGTTACGGCTCGGGATGGCCACCGATGTATTGTCTTGCTGACCGCCATACACCCAGTATGGAAAACGATTATCTGTATTTACGCGATAGAACTGCGAGGTCGCCTGGTTGTTGATGGGCGACCACGTGCGGCCGGTGTTGTAGGTGATCTCGCCGCCACCGTCATCTGCCAGCGCCAGGTTCTGATTGTTTTTGGGATTGATCCACAAGTCATGTGTATCGCCGTGTCCCACACGTACGTTGGCAAACGTTTTGCCGCCATCGATGGAGCGCATCATGGGGGCATTGAGCACGTACACCACGTCCGCATTGACGGGGTCGGCAAAAATCTCCATGTAATACCACGAACGGGCCGTCAGCGTCTGGTCATTGGTTTGCAGTGTCCACTTCTTGCCGCCGTCATCGCTGCGGTACACGCCCGCTTTTGCTTTCTCTGCTTCCACGATGGCATATACCCGGCTGGAATTGGCGCGCGACACGCTGATGCCGATCTTCCCCATTTCTTTAGGGAGGCCCTCGTTGATTTTCGTCCAACTCTCGCCACTGTCAACCGACTTCCACACGCCGCAACCGGGGCCGCCGCTTTCCACCTTCCACGGATAGCGCTGGTGCTGCCACATGGCCGCGTATAATATGCGTGGATTGTTCATGTCCATAGACAGCGACACAGCGCCGGTTTGTTCATCCACATACAAGGTTTTTTTCCAGGTATTGCCACCATCGGTGGATTTGTATACGCCTCGATCGGGCGATGGTCCGTGCACCGGCCCCTGCGCGGCCACGTACACCACGTCTGCGTTGTGGGGATGTACGATCACATCAGAGATGTGGCGGGTTTTTTCAAGCCCGATGTTCTTCCAGGTGGCACCGCCATCAATGGACTTGTACACGCCATCGCCATACGAGGTCATCACCCCACGTACGGCATGCTCACCACTGCCGGCGTAAATCACGTTGGCATCCGACTCGCATACCGCAATATCGCCTATGGAACCGACCTTGAAGAAGCCATCCGAGATGTTGCGCCACGTCATGCCACCGTCATCCGTCTTGGCCAGACCACCGCCCGTATACCCGACGTAGTACACGCTGCTGTTATTCGGGTCACCGGCGATAGCATTGGCACGCCCGCCCCGAAACGGCCCGATGTTGCGCCATTTCAGGCCTTTGTATTTTTCCATGTCAGCCTTCGGTGTGGCCGGCGCCGCAGGGGTTTTTGATTTTTGTGCCACCGCGCTTGTTCCTATCCACAAGGCAAGCAAAAAACATCCGATCGATCTCATAGGTGTGATACGGGTTTTAAACAATGGAGGTCGATTTAGCAAAAGCGGGTGGCAATTCCTATTGGATTTCCATCAGTGGAAGAGCGATTGTCTGAAATATTGTGTAAAACAAGTTTTGAATTCGTGTCAAAACGCATCAAATTGTTACGTCAAAATTACATCACATGAAAAACGTTTTTTGGGTTGCCGTGTGCTGCACGTGGTGCGTGGTGCTAATGGGTCAGCCACGCCTCCAGCCACTGCCCCTGGAGGATCTCACGTCCTTTCGTCCGCAGGCTGGGAACTGGCAAATTGTTGGAGGAGTGGTGATGAATCCGCTGGTAGACATTCACGAGCCGCCTGCCACGCCGCCGCCCGCACCGGCGGGTTCCGCAAAAAAGAAAAAACATGCGCCTGCCGTTCCTGCACCTGTCCCGGTCAATGCCGTAACCTTTACTGGCGGCAGGGGTATCCTCCTCAACTTGAACGATGCCACCCGGCGCGATGCGCTGCTCACCACATTCGAGCATGGCGACATTGAACTAACGCTGGAGGTGATGCTGCCGAGAGGATCGAATTCGGGCATCTACATGCAAGGCCGCTACGAAGTGCAGTTGCTCGACAGCTGGGGTGTGGCGACGCCCGCATTTAGCGACATCGGTGGAATTTACCGCAACTGGGAAACAGATCCTTCCAAGGTGTACATGGGCAAAGCACCGCTGGTAAATGCCGCGAAAGCACCGGGCACCTGGCAGTCGCTGCGGATCAGCTTCCGGGCCCCGCGCTTTGATGCGGCCGGCAAGAAGACCGAGCATGCACGCTTTAATTTTGTTTACCTCAATGGTGTACTCATTCACAATCATGTGGAAGTGCCGCGGCCAACGGGAGGGCCAATCGAAAACAATGAAAAGCCGACCGGGCCCCTCATGATTCAGGGTGATCATGGCCCCGTGGCCATCCGTAACGTGCGCTACGCCATTCCGCAACAGGTGAACGTTGAACTCGGCCCGGTAGCCTATCAGACGTTCTATGGAAATTTCGATGTGATCAGTGACTTCGCCGCACTGAAGCCCACCGGCAGCGGCATGCAACCGGAGTTGAGTTGTGAAATCCTTGATCGCGAGGATGGGTTCGGTGTGATTTACAAAACCGAATTGACTGTTCCACGGGAGGCCGAGTACCAATTTACGTTAGCGTACACGGGCGGAGCACGCCTGCTGGTGAATGGAAACATGCTGGTTAACTTTCAGCGGGGTGATGGCTGGTGGCGATTTGACCAAGGCACTTGTCGTTTACCTGCCGGCACTTTCCCGATCGAAATCCTGACTTATAAAAATGCCGGGTGGCTGCCACCGCGGCTCGGTTTCTATGTGGCCGCCGAGGGAAGTGAACCAAAGGCGCTTCACGCCTTCAATTCGTACCCACCCTCAGCAGACCCCGTCTCACCCATACTCGTCAGGCCAGGTGCTACGCCCACGTTGCTGCGGGCCTTTGTAGACTTCCGGGGTGACCGTCAGCAACGGCTCACGCACACCATCGGTGTGGGCGACCCAACCGGTGTACACTATGTGTATGATCTGAAGGCGGGCAACCTGGCCGGTGCCTGGCGCGGTCCCTTTGTAAACGCCACGCCCATGTGGCACGACCGGGGTGATGGCTCGTTCGTACCCGAAGGTGCCGTGCAGTACTTTTTCAACAACGTGCCGCTGGCGGAAATGCCGAACGGTACGGAGGCTTTCCCCTCCTGGCAGCCGGCAACCGAAGTCATGAACAGCAACCTCCAACCCAAGGGCTATCGAATCCTGCCAGGCGGCCGGCCCGTCTTCATATACCAGATCAACGGTGTGCCCGTGGAGGATCAGATCACACCGGATGCGGACAAGCGCAGCCTCGTACGCGAAATCAAGATCAGCAGTTCAGCGACTTTGAAAAATCCTCACTTCAAACTCGCCGAGGGCACCACAATTCAACGCCTGTCCGACAACCTCTTTGTAGTTGATCAACACTACTATATTCTGGCGGGCACAAATTGCCGACCGCAAATCCGGAACCAGGGCGGGCGTGAAGAACTCATTACTCCCGTACAGGATCTCATGCAGTACACGCTGATTTGGTAAATCCCATGAAGCTTCGAATACCTTTCTTTACCTCCCTCCATATGAAACCACTTTTTATTTTTTTGTCTTCCCTGTTGTTCACCGCCGCCCAGGCACAAAATCCAAAACAAAAAATTCCCACCGAAGACGACTACTACCGCATCCTCCCTATCGCCACACCGGAAGGTATCCTTCTCGAAGTGGGTGGAGTGGCGATGCTACCCGACGGCCGCCTGGCAGTCTGCACCCGACGGGGTGATGTGTGGCTGATTGAAAACCCGGCAATGGCCGATGATCGTATACCTGCGTTTACGCACTTTGCCTCCGGACTGCACGAGGCACTTGGTTTGGTTTACCACGACCAGGCGCTGTTCGTAGCCCAGCGTGGCGAGCTGACGAAACTAAAAGATACCAATGGCGATGACCGGGCGGATGTGTACGAAACCGTATATGCCTGGCCGGTGTCGGGGCATTATCATGAATATTCATTTGGCCCCAAGATGGCACCCGATGGAGACTTCTTTGTTACCGGCAACGTGGCCTTTGGCGATGAAGAGTGGTGGCGCGGTGAAAGCCGCGTTCCGTGGCGCGGCTGGACGATGAAAATCAGCCCCGATGGCCGCATGCAGCCCTGGGCTACCGGTATGCGTTCCCCCTGTGGCCTCGGCATCATAGACGGAGAATTCTTCTATGCCGACAACCAGGGCGATTGGATCGGCTCCGGAGGTCTCGTGCACATCCCGAAAGGCAGCTTCGCCGGACACCCGGCCGGCCTGCGCTGGTCGCAGCAACCCAACTCGCCCGTTACACTCACGCAAGAAAAACTGTATGCCCGTGTAGACCCGCGTCAGACAAAAGTGGATGGCCAGTTCATTAAACCTGAAAACCGTACCGATGAGCAGCCGCACTTTTTGTTCGAGTTGAAAAAAGATTTTCCAGAGGTTCGCCTGCCGGCCGTGTGGCTGCCGCATGGTGTGCTGGGAATCTCAAACTCCGAAATCATCACGGATGACACGGGCGGCAAGTTTGGTCCCTTTGCTGGTCAGGTACTTGTGGGCGACCAGGGCCAGAGCAAGATCATGCGGGTAGTACTCGAAAAAGTAAACGGGGAATACCAGGGTGTGGCATTCGATTTCAAGTCGGGATTCCAGTCGGGCGTGCTGCGCATGTGCTGGGGCCACGATGGCTCGCTCTATGCGGGCCTTACCAACCGCGGCTGGGGCTCGGCGGGCACGGCCAACGAAGGACTGCAACGGCTTGTGTGGACCGGCAAGATGCCGATGGAAATGAAAACTGTACATGCGCAGCCGGATGGCTTTGAGATTGTGTTCACCCAGCCAGTTGATAAAACATTAGCGGGCAATCTTGAAGCCTACAGTGGCCGCCGTTTTATTTATAAATATCATCCCGTGTATGGCAGCCCCACAGTAAACGAAGAGAAACTTAACATTGATGGCCTGAAAATTTCAGAAGACGGCTATCGGGTGCGTTTGCGTGTCGCCAACCTGCGCCCATTTTACGTGCATGAACTACATGTATTTGGCGTACGTGCTGCTTCGGGCGTACCGGTTCTGCATCCGTCGGCCTATTACACGCTGAATGCCATCCCTGTCGGACAACCGCTGCCCGCAACGGAGTGGAGCACTACCCGCACGCCAGCCAAGGCGGTCGCTACGCCCAAAGTCAAAGTCACCCCTGCGGCAGGCAAAACCATCGCGTATGCAGACATTGAGCCCTTATTGGTGAAGAATACCTGCACAGCCTGCCACCAGACCAACAAGCGCCAGGTCGGCCCTTCCTTTGCAGACATTGCCAAGCGGCGATACTCAGATGAGCGTATTGTGCAATTGATCTATATGCCCGAGCCTAAGAACTGGCCCGAGCACGAAACCCCGATGGCCGCCATGCCACAAGTGCCCCGTGCTGAAGCGCTCAGGATCGCCCGGTGGATCAACTCGCTGCTGACCACAGCGCCGTAGCGGCAAAGGCAACAGCGAGGCGGCAATCCAACGTGATGTTTGAGAGCACTACTCTGATTTTTTCCAGCAGGGGAAACTAGTATGTCTTTCTGCGCTTCGGGTAGAGCATGATCCGGGAGGCTGCAACGTGCGCAAAACCGGAGGGGACAGTTTGAGTTCGTCTGCCACTTGTTTCATAACGATGTCGCGCGGTACCTCACAATCCGCCCGGAGTGTACCAGCCAGCGCTGTATGTAGCTTACGGTTGATTTCGTTATACACCAGGATGATGTCATCGGCACCTTCAGTCATGGTTTAGCCGATCCAAGCGGACGTAAACTGCGTGGCCCGCGACTTTTGGATTATCACATTCCACTCAACGCCTGCCCCTGCATTCGCCTTTTCCGCAATCACACCATCAGCATGTTACACCGGTATCGGCTGGCAGGATAACCCGCACTGCGGATTTGTAGTGGCTAGCGCGTGGGTAATCATGTACACCTGTTCGGCCAGCAAGAAAAAGCCACCGTCGCTGGTAAAAACCAGCGTGTTAAAATCGAATTGGTTCAGGCCAATCTCCCGGCTGCGATCTTCTTTGCGATCTGCCTTTCGCTGTTCTTTTCCGGGCATTCTCACGCAGATGAAGTCGGCATCAAATTCCTTCGAGTTGCGACAGATCACCCCGCCACAGTTGCAGTTAAGCAACATGGCCAGCGTACCCTTGAGGGTAGTTTTCTTGCCGTCTTACTGTAAAAACCTGTTGCCTGATTTACCTAAGATGATCTCGCGGATAACAACCATACGATTCGTGTAAGGCAGCATATGTTGCGCATGGAGCATGAAAATGGATTCGAATCATGACAAGACAAACAAAAATGTTATACTGGCTTGCGACTACACTGAATTCGGTTCGGCTCGTGGGGGTGGTGTCTGTCCACGCGCTACCTCTTTAGATACGTTTGAGCTGAGCGTTCGGCTTGTTGCCAGCGCGTATTGTCAAACCGGTAGCGCATGTACAGCACCCTACGACGGTAACGTGGATGATCAATCTCCTGTTGAAAGCCAGGAATAAAGAGTAGAGTAAATTACTACTCTACCGAGCAGCCCGTATTACTCCACCGTGACACTCTTGGCGAGATTTCGGGGCTGATCCACATTGCAACCGCGCAGCACCGCGATGTGGTACGACAGCAATTGCAAAGGCACAACCGATACCAGCGGCATCAGCGGCTCAGACACATTCGGTACCTCCACCACATGATCCGCCATCTTCGCAATCAGCTTATCGCCTTCCGTAACAATGGCAATTACTTTTCCCTTGCGCGCCTTCACTTCCTGAATGTTGGAAACTACTTTTTCATAGGTACTGTCTTTGGTAGCGATGAATACCACCGGCATCTGCTCATCGATCAATGCAATGGGCCCGTGTTTCATTTCAGCAGCGGGATAGCCCTCTGCATGGATATAGGATATTTCCTTTAATTTCAGCGCTCCTTCCAATGCCACCGGAAAGTTGTAACCGCGGCCCAGATAGATAAAATTAGTGGCGTCTTTAAATTCGGCCGCGATCGATTCGATTTGCCGATTCGTCTGCAGCGCCTTCTCCACGCGGCCGGGGATTTGTTCCATTTCGATCAGCAATTCATTCAGGCGTTGCTCGGTGACGGTCCCTTTCTTCTGGGCCACGATCAGCGCTATCATGTTGAGCACGGTGAGTTGGGCGGTAAACGCTTTCGTACTTGCCACACCGATCTCAGGCCCCGCATGAGTATAGGCGCCTGCGTGGGTGGCCCGCGGTATGGAAGACCCCACCACATTGCAGACACCGAAGATAACTGCCCCACGCGACTTGGCCAGTTCGATGGCGGCGAGGGTGTCGGCCGTTTCTCCGGATTGGGAGATGGCAATCACCACATCGCCCTCGCGAATTACCGGGTTGCGGTAGCGGAACTCTGAAGCATATTCCACTTCTACCGGAATACGACAAAACTCTTCGAAAAAGTACTCGGCCACCAAACCTGCATGCCACGACGTACCACAGGCCACAATCAAAATCCGGTCTGCGTTCACTAACCTATTCAGATAGTCGCGCAAACCACCCAACACGAGGCGGCTGGATGCCGAGTCGAGGCGGCCGCGCATGCAATCCATGATGGATCGTGGTTGCTCAAAAATTTCCTTGAGCATAAAATGTTCATATCCCCCTTTTTCGATCGCCTCCAATTCCAGATCGATAGTCTGGATGTAGGGCGTGAGCGGGAGGTTGGCCGTATTCCGGATGGTAAGTTTGCCGTTGTCGACCACCGCTATTTCCTGATCATTGAGATAGACAACTTCATTGGTGTATTCAATGATAGGCGTGGCATCAGAGGCCATGAATAATTCGCCCTTACCGATGCCCACTACCAGGGGGCTCCCCTTGCGTGCAGCGATCAGCAGGCCGGGATGCTCGAGCGACATCACCACAATGGCGTATGCGCCCACTACTTTGGTCAGGGCAAGGCGCACTGCCTCATCTAACGCACATTGCTCGGTTTCGCGGATGTGTTCGATGAAATGGATAAATACCTCCGTGTCTGTCTGGCTGAGAAACCGGTGCCCCTTTTTCAGCAATTCCTGTTTCAGGCTGGCGTAATTTTCGATGATCCCGTTGTGGATGATCGCAAGTTTGCGGGTGGCAGAATAATGGGGGTGTGCATTCTCGTCATTCGGTTCTCCATGGGTGGCCCAGCGGGTGTGGCCCATGCCGATGTGGCTGTCGAGTTTCTGGTGGCGAATGAACGCTTCCAGTTCGGCCACCTTACCTTTCTTTTTATACACATTTAAGCCACCGTTCATCAGTGCAATTCCAGCGCTGTCATAGCCACGGTATTCCAGGCGTTTTAATCCTTTAAGGATAACGGGCTCCGCCTGGCGGTGCCCTACATACGCCACAATGCCACACATAAATCTTGTTTAATTTGATTCCGGAACGGTGTAAAACACCCGCAGTCTCACCTTGTCTTTTTGAAACGAAAAGCCGTTCATGGATTTTGAAAAGTCGGGGTTTGAAGCAATCAGCCCAAAAGTGCCCAGCCGCTCCGTCTTGGGCAGGCGCAGCTGTGTCTGCATAAAGGTGGTAAAGAAGCCGCTAAACACGGTAGTTCCACCCTCTGCTGTGGTCGAGCGCAACTGAGCGGCGGCATTTTCGTCGCCCAGCACGTCCAGGGTGAAATCACTGTTCTTGATCACAAAATGGCGCAACTCAAAGGCGAAGTCCTCCACCACACTGGTGCCCCCATCCGGGTCTACCACGTTTCGCAACGGCAGCCGGTTACGGTTGTTCGGCTTGAGGATACGAAGGCGGATGCCGTTGGGGAGGCGCAGGTGCGCATCCGTGCTTTCCAGTTGTAACTGTACCGAGTTGAAAATCGGAAACTCAAGCCCATCAAAAAAAGTATAGACCTCCGAAAGATCAACACGCGTAATCAACCCTGTGCCGGCCTGGGTGGCCGCCACGGTGCCACCGCTAAAGTTGGTATAATGATCATTAAAGGAGGGGAACTGCGCCGCATTGCGGGTAACCTCGAAGCTGGAAAATCCGGTAATGACCTCACTCATGGTGAGTGCAAATCGCTTGCTCACACCGTCTTCGCGGTAGAAGATGGTGATGCGGGTATGAACGGAGGAGGGATTTATTCCAAATACATGGCCAAACGACGCCGGCACAAGTGCGAGGCCGCGAAAGATCTGCCGGAATTTCGAGAACTGGGTGTAATCGTTGATGCCATTGTCACCGCCCACTTTCGCAAGCGTGAACAGCCGCTGTCCGAAGGCCGGATCCAGAACTGTATACACGGTGTCGATGACATCATTGGCCGGAACGCGATCCGTGTTCTTCACGAGGGCCTCATCAAAGAGGGCCGGGTTCACCAGACTTATGGCTTCTCCGACTTTGGCACCAACAGACAGCGTAGAATTAAAGTAATATCCCACGTTCTGATCGATTGAGTCCGACAGCTCGTAAATGTTCAGATTTACTGTGGCCGCCGCTTTCGGACCATAATAATAATAATCGTTTGCCAGCGTGAGTGTCGCTTTTTCGAAGATGGCATTGTCCGCGAAATTCGGGCGGGAAGAGGGCAAAATCTGCGTGTACATCCGACTTCTGATCTGCCCAAAAACCGGGTCGTTTACAGCACCTGCCAACAACCGCTTGGTTGGGCTGCCCGAAAAATTGACCGTGTTGAGCGAGTCTACCTGAAATGAATTTACCGGCAGTACAAACTCTTTGTAGCGGACACGGAACTTCGACTCCCCCACCGGCAATCCAAGTTGCGCGAGGGGATCCTCGCAGGCAACCAGGAAAACAAAAACGAACGGGAGAAGCAGGAGGTTACCCCACCAACTCGGTATAGAGGTTGTAAAACGACTCCGTATAGTTCTCGCCTTTTTCGATGGTCTCAACTTTCTTCTCTTTAATCTTCTTAACTAACCCTTCCAGCTTTTTATTGTCACCCGCTATGGAAACCAAGTCCGAAAACTGAGCGCCCA
>CANGUI010000015.1 GCA_947457025.1 Flammeovirgaceae bacterium
AACAGGTAGTAATCGTCTTCCTTGCCCTCCAGGATTGCCACCAGCGATTCGATTACGTTTTCATCTTTTATAACGTAATCGCGAACTCCTTTTTGAATGAAACTCAGAACCATTGGACCATCATCCAACGCGCTGAGCATAATCACTTTATTGGCATCCGTGAGACGGTTTTTGATTTTTTCATACATGTCTATACCGCTCATGCCCGGAAGCTTGTAGTCAATGATCATCACATCCGGCAGTTTTCCATTTATCGACTTAAGGGCATCCTCAGCAGTGGTATATGCAGCCACCCTATAGTCAGCATTTTGGCCTAACGCTTTCTTGATGAACTCCGCATAAATCTCATCATCTTCAACCAGGCAGATGTTCATGGTTTTTCCACATTTGAGGCGGCAATATACTAAGCTTTTCATATTAGTGCGCACCCAGTTATGCCGAATTGGATAAAACGGGGTTTTCCCCTTGCCAACCGAGGATGCAAATTGTACCTTGGGGCAGGTCTCACAAAATCCGATCCCGCCATGCGTTTCATTCCCGCCTATGTACTTTTTGCCGCTTTGTTGGCAGGTTGTGCACAACCCAGTGAAAAAAATGAATATTTCACCATCTCTTTTACGGAAGATCTTTCAAAACAGGCCCAAGATGGCCGCCTGTTGCTGTTGTTAGCCAACAACGATCGTTCCGAACCACGCTTTCAGATTAATGATGGCTTAACCACGCAACTTGTATTTGGTATTGATGTAGAGGGCATGCAACCCGGGCAAGCCATTACGCTGGGGGCAAATACCATCGGCTTCCCGCTGAAGACCCTGGCCGACCTGCCCGAGGGCGACTACTATGTGCAGGGGCTGCTTAACAGATACGAAACCTTTCATCTGAAATCCGGGCACACCATAAAATTACCTCCCGACCAGGGAGAGGGACAGCAATGGAACCGCAAACCCGGTAACTTTTATTCCAAACCTGTCAAAATTTCATTCAAAAAATCGGGCGGTACAACGGCCATTGTTTTGGATCAGCAGATCGAACAAATAAAGGAACCTGCAGATACCCGGCATGTCAGACACCTCAAGATTCAGAGCCAAAGGCTGACAGAGTTCTGGGGCCGCCCCATGTACCTTGGTGCCCACGTGTTGCTCCCTGAAGGTTTTGATGAACATCCGGAAGCCCGATACCCGCTCATGATCTACCATGGACACTTTCCGTCCGATTTTGGCGGGTTTCGCACCGAGCCCCCCGATCCCAATCTCGACACTACCGACTACAGTTCGCGCTTTGGCATCTACGGCTACAATAAAATTGTCCAGCAGGAAGCCTACAACTTCTACAAACAGTGGACGAGTAAAAACTTCCCGCGGTTCTTAGTCGTAGAAATACAGCATGCCAATCCCTACTATGATGATTCGTATGCTGTTAACTCGGCCAACCTGGGCCCTTACGGGGATGCGATCATGTATGAACTCCTGCCTGAAATCGAAAAAAAATTCCGAGGAATCGGGCAAGGATGGGCTCGCTTTACGTACGGTGGCTCAACTGGCGGCTGGGAGGCACTGGCGGTGCAAATGTTTTACCCGGATTCGTTTAATGGATGCTTCGCAGCCTGTCCGGACCCGATCGACTTTCGGGCATTTTGCCTGGTGGATATTTACAATCAGAAAAATGCTTTTTGGTACGACAGCGATTACAAAAGGCTGCCCATCCCGTCGCATCGGAATTACCTTGGTCAAATCCAATCAACCATGGAAGAAAGCAATCGGTACGAACTGGTGTTAGGTACCAAATCGCGCAGCGGCCAGCAGTGGGACATCTGGGAGGCCGTGTACTCTCCGCAAGGTGATGATGGTTATCCGAAACGAATTTTCAATAAAGAAACCGGAGAGATCGATAGTACGGTTGCCTTGTATTGGAAAGAGAATTATGATTTGCGCCATATCCTTGAGCGGGATTGGGCCACGCTGGGCCCGAAACTGAAAGGAAAAATCCATATCTACTGCGGCGATATGGACAATTATTACCTCAACAATGCGGTGTACCTGATGGAGGCCTTCCTGAAAAAGACGAACACGCCTTTTTACGCAGGTGAAGTGGACTATGGCGACCGCGCAGAGCACTGCTGGAATGGTGACCATACCAACCCGAACTACATCTCGCGGTTACGCTACAATACCATGTATTTACCCAAAATTCTCGGTCGCATCCAGGAATCAGCTCCCGCTGGCGCAGACGTAAAAAGTTGGCGATACTGAAATCATGCTGAAGAAAGTACTTCGCCTGGTGGTGCGAGGGGCAATGGTGCTGTTCGTCATTCAGTTGGCTTACGTCATTTTACTGCGATGGGTAAATCCGCCCCTGACGTTCACACAGGTGGGCAATTGGCTTGAGGGCCACGGCCTCAGGCGCGATTACGTGGCAGGTAACGAGATATCTCCTCACCTGAAGTTGGCCGTGATCGCTGCCGAAGATCAGTTGTTTGCAGAACACAATGGGTTTGACTGGGGCAGCATTCAAAAGGCGATGCAATACAACAAGAAGAAGAAACGCGTGCGCGGTGCCTCTACCATCAGCCAGCAAACCGCCAAGAACGTGTTCTTGTGGCAAGGCCGCAGCTGGCTGCGCAAAGGGCTGGAAGTGTACTTCACTTTTATGATTGAATTACTGTGGAGCAAAGAGCGCATTCTGGAAGTCTACCTGAACGTCATCGAAATGGGGGTGGGGACGTTTGGAGCGGAAGCGGCGGCGCAGCACTACTTTCATAAACCGGCGGCACGGTTAACGCGGATGGAAGCTGCCCGGATTGCAGCTTGCTTGCCTAATCCCAAAAAATACAAGGTGAACCCCGCGTCTCCCTACATCACACGCAGAGGAAATTGGATTGTGGGGCAGATGAACAATTTGCAGGGCGATGAGGCCGTATCCGCCTTGCTGAAGTAAGGATTACTCCAATTCCCGTAGGTAGAGTTGAATGGTGTTTTCAAGACCAAGATAAAGGGCATCGCAAATGAGCGCATGCCCGATAGATACTTCATCGAGAAACGGAATGGATTGGTTGAGGAACCTGAGATTATGGAGGTCAAGATCGTGGCCCGCATTAATTCCTAATCCTAATTCGTGCGCCCGTGCAGCAGCCGTGACGTACGGGCCTACCGCACGGCTTTTGTCCTGATGATAAAAACGCGCATATGCCTCTGTGTAGAGCTCTATGCTGTCGGCACGTACTGTTTTTGCCCCGGTTACCATGGCGACATCCGGATTCACGAAAACGGAAACACGCACACCCCAGTTTTTGATTTTTTCTATTGTGTCGGACAAAAACTCCGCCTGTGCCACGGTATCCCAGCCTGCATTGCTGGTGATGACGTGCGGGCCATCTGGTACCAGAGTGGCTTGCGCGGGGCGCACGCGATCCACCAGTTCCAGATAGCGGTCGTCCGGGTAACCTTCGATGTTGAATTCGGTGGTCACTACCTGTTTTAGATCCAAAACGTCGCGGTACCGTATGTGCCGCTCATCCGGCCGTGGATGAACGGTAATTCCCTGCGCTCCAAATCGCTCGCAATCCAATGCCACCTTCACGACATCGGGATTGTTGCCTCCGCGCGCATTGCGGAGTGTAGCCACTTTGTTGATGTTTACCGACAGGCGAGGCATTTGGATTTAGAAATGTTGGCGGGCTCGCGTAATTTTGTGCCAAAGTTAGTTGATTATGACCTTACGCCAACAGATTGACGCTGAAATCAAGGCCGCCATGCTGGCCAAAAACAAAGAGGAACTGGAGGCCCTTCGTGGCATCAAGTCGATGATCTTACTGGCCGAAACAGAGAAAGGCGGCTCGGGCGACATCTCCCGGGATGCGGAATTGAAACTTTTGACGAAGGCCGCCAAGCAGCGGAAAGAGTCGGCTGATATTTTCCTGAAAGAAGGTCGAGCAGAATTAGCCCAGCGTGAACAATTTCAACTGGACGTCATTAGCCGCTACTTGCCCAAACAACTTAGCGAAGCAGAAATCGAGTCTGAACTTCGGTCTATCATCGCCTCGGTAGGTGCTCGTACCCCACAAGATATGGGCAAAGTGATGGGTGTGGCCACCAAAGCGCTGGCGGGCAAAGCCGATGGTAAGATAATCTCGGAAATGGTGAAGAAACTGCTGGCTTCTTGAGTAAAATTGACCTGGCTCTGGTTTTGTTCGTTGCGTTTGGCGCATGGAGCGGCTACCGACACGGTTTCCTGTTAGAGCTTTTTTCTGTGCTCGCTCTGGTTTTGGGCATCTTTGGTGCGTTTAAACTCATGAGCATGGGGATCGAGTATCTGGAACAAAATCTTGAAATGGATCAGCGATTACTCCCCTTTGTCTCCTTTGCGCTCATCTTCCTGGCCATCTTGGGCCTGGTTACCTGGCTGGGCCGACGGCTCCGGAATTCGATCGATAAAACTTTTCTGGGGAAGGTAGATCAATGGATGGGGCTTGGATTGGGGGCTTTTAAAACCCTCTTCGTACTGTCCGTTCTGCTTTGGATTATCGACTCCTTTAAAGTAAAGATCCCCACGCAATACACCGATGGGGCATGGCTATACCCCTTCACCGCGCGGCTGGCTCCCGAAGTAGCCGCCTGGCTGGCCGGATTCATTCCATTTTTCCGTGAAATCTTCAGGCAGTTCTAAGGTTCCGTTTTTTTTACTTATTTAAGGGCTTAACTCATGGCACTATCCGTTAAACAAACCGACCACTACACTTATGTCGATGAAGGCACAGGTCAGGTGTTGATGCTCTTGCATGGCTTGTTTGGCGCGCTGAGTAACTGGGAAGATGTAGTCAATGAGTTTAAGAAAGACTATCGTGTCGTGATCCCGATGCTTCCCATTTACGAAATGCCGATTAAGCAGGCCGGGCTGGAAGGTTTGCGCGAGTTTACGGAGGGATTTGTCAGACTCATGCAACTAGAAAACATGATCATCATGGGTAACTCGCTGGGTGGCCATGTGGCACTGTTGTATACCCTTAACAACCCGGAAAAGGTTTCCCGGCTTGTGCTGACCGGCAGCTCTGGCTTGTTCGAAAATGCCATGGGTGGTTCTTATCCGAAGCGCGGAAGTTATGAGTATATCCGCGAGCGGGTGGCCTACACGTTTTACGATCCGGTTGTAGCCTCAAAAGATTTGGTTGACGAAGTATTTGAGACGACCAAGAGCATTCCCAAATGCATGCGCATCGTGGCGATTGCCAAGTCAGCGCAACGCAATAATCTCGCCCTTGATCTGCCGAAGATTCAGGTGCCTACCCTGCTCGTATGGGGCTTGAACGACACCATCACACCCCCGATGGTAGCGTATGAATTTAACCGCCTGATCCCCCACTCGCAATTGCAATTCATTGATCGGTGTTGCCACGCCCCGATGATGGAACATCCCGAAACATTTAATCGCCTCGTCAGGTCTTTTCTGGCCACCACATGATCGCCGAAGAACTCATCAACCACATGATCCCGCCACTGAAAGTGACGGACGACGCGCATAAAGCGATCGTCTGGATGGAGGAATTTCGCTGCAAACAACTACCGGTAGTTGCCAATGGAGAATTCCTGGGATTCATCACGGAAGAAATTATTCTGGAATCGAACGATATCGAGCGGCTGCTTTCTTCCTTTCAGCTGGAGGGCGCAACATGTACAGTCTCCCCGGATGCTCACTTTTATGACGTCCTACGCGTAGCCGGTGACCATCACCTGAATATGGTGTCCGTGGTAAACGAAGAACGGCTGTATCAAGGCGTGATCACTGTTCAGGATGTCATGGCTTCTTTTGCCCAAACCGCTGCCGTGCAAATGCCTGGCGGTATTCTGGTGCTTTCCATGAATCTGGTGGATTACTCGCTGGCAGAAATCAGCCGCTATGTAGAAGAAAACAATGCCAAAATTATCAGCAGCAACCTGGTGGAAGATCCGCTCGACAAAGGACGCATCAAGTTAACCATCAAAATCAACCAGCCTGACCTTTCACGGATCGTGGCCACGCTCGAACGATTTGGTTACCGCGTTATTGGTCGTTATCAGGAAAACCGGCGAGACGATGGCCATGAAAAAGAACGACTAGAAATGCTCATGCGCTACCTCAATATATAAGCCATGCGCATCGGAATCCATGGCCGCGATTTCAAACAAAAGTCGCATCAGTTCATTGAAAATCTCCTCGCATACCTGTTGCGGGAGGGTGCTGAGGTTTGGGTGTCGGACAAGCTGTTCAAACTACTAACCCGTACGTACACCGGCAGGGTCAAGGTATTTTCTATGGGCGACTCCCTTCGCCGGCTCCACGCCTTCTTATCGATCGGTGGGGATGGTACTATGCTCGAATCGGTTGCCTACATCGGCCGGGCACAAGTGCCCACCCTAGGTATCAACACCGGGCGGCTGGGGTTTCTGGCCACGGTAAACCGCGAAGAAGCACTATCCGCCATCGAACAGGTACTGGCAAGGAATTTCACTACCGAAGAGAGAACCCTTCTCACACTAAAGAGCAATACCGGATTGTTTGGGCGGTTTAACTTTGCCCTTAATGATTTCACCATCATGAAAAAAGACTCGTCATCCATGATTCACGTGGATGTATTTGTGAACAAACAACTACTCAATTCGTACTGGTCTGACGGCATTATTGTAGCAACCCCCACGGGCTCCACCGGATATTCCCTCAGTTGCGGCGGCCCGCTGGTACACCCTGCCAGTGAGAGCTTTGTGATTACCCCCGTCAGCCCGCACACCCTCACGGCGCGCCCCGTTGTGGTAAACCATGAGGCTGAAATCAGTTTCAGGATAGAAGGGAGAACAAACCGGTTTCTGGTGTCGCTCGATTCGCGTTTCGAATCCATAGATTCTTCGGTAAGGTTATCGGTGAAAAGGGCAGCATTTACCACAACACTCATTCAACTTCCGCAGTATGAGTATTTTCTGCTGCTACAGAAAAAACTCAATTGGGGTTTGGACGCCCGTAATTGACCGGGGCGTTAAGCCAGTGGAATTTCCTCTTCCCCCACGCTCATCGGTGTGGCCTCCCGCGATTGGTTGCAGAACTCCATGCTAAAACGAGTAGCGTGCAAAACAATTCTAACAGATGAGGGTCTGCTTTTTTTGATCCTCTCTGCCTAACCTACTCAGGTAGTTTTTTCGGGAAAAATTCCTACTTTTGATATTCTTTGCGACTTTATGCGGAAATTTTTTCTCGTTTTCTTGTCGGTTGTGTTTTTTATCTGTTCCCAGGATTCGTTTGGACAGATTAACCGTAAATCGGTTAAAAAAAATAACAAGCGGATGTCCTCCTACAAGGGCAAAAAGTCGGGTTTCCCGAAAGAAAAGCGCTATAACTGCGTTGGTTTTGCAGTTAACGCGCTGAATTATTATGGTGATTTGGCTCCACGACCTGGCATCGGCAGTACCGACATCTCGTTCACGCGCCCGGGCTTTTCGGGATCATTCAGCCACCGGTTCGGGCCACGGTATACGCTGAGTACTGGTCTGATGTGGGGGACTCTGCGTGGATCGGATGCCGAATCAGCCGACCGCGGCGATCTGGACAATGGAGTTTTTCGCTATCGCCGAAATCTGTCTTTTCGAAATCAAATCAAAGAACTCTCAGTGGTTGGAGTCTTCGATTTATTCCCCAACAACGGCAGCTACATGAGCCGTGTGGCCTGGACACCATACGCATTCATCGGCCTGGCCGTTTTTCATCATAACCCCCGGGGATTGGCACCGGCTACCGACCTGAGTGGCAATCGCCTGTCCGAAGCAGGTCAATGGGTTCAACTCCGACCGTTAGGAACAGAAGGCCAGTATGCCACCCTTGATCCTACTGACCTCAACGCTGGTATCAAGCCCTACAGTACAATCAGCTTTGCCATACCATTTGGCTTGGGTGCACGTTTAAGGCTTAATGAAGTGATGGATATTTCGGCTGACATCGCTTTTCGGTATACATTCACCGATTATCTGGACGATGTGAGTCAGAACTATGTTGACCTCGGTGTATTGTCGAGTCCGTTGGCCAAGGCCATGTCCTACCGCGGTAATGAGTTGCCGGCTGAAGACCGGCCTACCTCAACATCGTATATCGGGCGTGATGGTATCTCTTACACGGTAATCACTGGTTATGGTCAAGAGCAATTTTATAACATGCGTGGGTCAAAAAAAGACCGCGACATTTACATGGTTACTTCGATCCGGATATCATATATCATCGGTGCCACCATGCATCGGGCTAAATTCAGATGATGGGAGAGTGAAATACGGCTCTGCAGTACTATTCATTTTGCTGCTGTCCATAGTTCCCGTGGCGGCCCAATTGAGATTACATTCTGAAGTTGGGGGTGGCTTGGGAACGCTTACCTACACCGGAGATATTTCCCGAACCTTCAATATTCTTGATACACGTCCTGCCGCCACGCTCTTTTACCGCAACAACATCAGCCGGGTAATCAGTTTTCGCGCCGCCATTACAGGCGGAAAGATTGCAGCATCCGACCGGCGCCCGATTGATCCGGCTGCCGTGGTGCGCAATGCCGCTTTCAATGTCTTTTTGCTAGAGGCCTCAACCACTTTTGAGTACCATTTCCTCGATTGGCGGGATTCCGGTCGAAAGCTCCGGTTCACCCCGTATCTTTTCGGCGGAATCAGTTTGTTTGGCATCAGTGGGAATAATCGTACTAACCAAGGGTACAGCAGCGTTCAGATGGCCATTCCCTTTGGTGGTGGAATGAAGTACGTTCTTAACCCGAAATGGTACCTCGCCTTTGAAGTGGGTATCCGGAAAACCTTCTTTGACTATCTGGACAATGTTTCCGATGAAGACGTAAGCCGCAAAAATTTCCAGTATGGTAATCCCTACGACTACGACAACTACTTTTTTGTTGGCTTGATGCTAACGCGCACACTTTATGATATTCCGTGTGCAAAAAGCCCGTACTGAGTTCAACTTTTTGCCGACGGCCGGCATCTTGCCTAAATTACACGATCTGTGAGATATGACGGAAATAGGCTATTTTTGCGGCCTTATGCCTGCAAGCAAGGAACAAGTTGATTCGTCCCGGGTGCCTCAGCACATTGCTGTGATCATGGACGGCAACGGGCGCTGGGCCCAGCGAAAAGGCGCAGCCCGAATTTTTGGCCATCGGAACGCCATCGAAGCCGTACGCGCGGTGACAGAAGGTTGCGCCGAATTGGGTGTGCGATACCTGACACTATATGCTTTCAGCACCGAGAACTGGGGCCGTCCGAAAGAAGAAGTGGATGCCCTTATGGAGCTCTTGATCAATACCCTCAAAAAAGAAGTTCAGACCCTGCACGATAACAAAGTCCGCTTGTCAACAATAGGCGACATCAGCCATCTGCCAATCGACTGCCAACGCAATCTGGCGGAAGCCAGAGAAAGCACGCGGAATAACACCGGCCTCAACCTGATCATCGCGCTCAACTACAGCGGGCGAGCTGAATTGGTGCGGGCAATGCGTACCCTGGGTATGGAAATACAGGCAGGGCGACTGCATCCGGAAGATATCAGCGAAGCGCACATTGGCAGAGCGCTGGAAACGGCGCTTATTCCTGACCCAGAACTGCTCATTCGAACCAGCGGCGAAATGCGCATCAGTAATTTCCTGCTTTGGCAAATTGCTTATACAGAATTGTACATCACCAAAACGCTGTGGCCTGACTTTCGAAAAGAAAATCTGTACGAAGCCCTGTGCGACTATCAAAGTCGTGAGCGGCGATTTGGAAAAGTATTAGCCCCATCTATCTGAAGGCAGCATGATCCGGCTGATTACTTTTAGTGTGATTTTCTTCGGGCTGACGCTCGGCTCCTCAGCGCAGTTTCGCAAAAACCGCGAGCGCACCACATCTGAACCGTCTGCAGAGAAAAGCCCTGCACTCAGCGACCTGAACTATGCCAATCCGGCAGAGTATTACATTGGCGGCATTGATGTTGAAGGGCTTAGAGTGCTGGATAAAACGGCCATCATCTCCCTTTCCGGTCTGAAGGTTGGCGACAAAATCAAAATACCTGGCGATCAGGTCGGGAACGCCGTGCGCAAGCTCTGGAAACACGGCCTGGTAGGAGACGTATCCATTTTGGTCGACCGCATTGAAGGCCTAAACGTTTTTCTGATCATCCGGCTGGCCGAGCGTCCGAGACTGGCGGAGTTTTTCTTTTCCGGGATTTCGAAAGGGCGGCAATCGTCCCTGAAAGAAGACCTCGATCTGATTAAAGGCAAAATCGTGAACGATGCCATGATCCGTAATGCGGAAGTAACCATCAAGAAGTTCTTTGTGAAGAAAGGTTTCCTGAACACCCGTGTACGGGCCATTCAGTTGATGGACACCCTGAACCGTGGCTATGTTCGGTTACGATTCGACGTGGATCTGCAAAGTAAAGTTCGCATTAACGAAGTGAAGTTTTCCGGTAATGATGCTGTTTCATCCAACCGTTTGAAAAAAACACTCAAGAAAACAAAGGAGCATCCTAGGATGAGCCTTCACCGGGTGCTCCTGACGGGAATCCTGCGGTCGTCCGGTAAGGAAAAAGCCGAGTTTCTGACAAATCGCGAACCAGTAACTTGGCGTCAGGCGAAAGAGTTTTTGAACAAACACGTTAAACTTAATGTGTTCAATGGCTCAAAGTTTATCGCTTCGGATTTTGAGGAAGACAAAATCAAAATGATCTCGTTTTACAACTCGAAAGGCTACCGCGATGCCGAAATTTTAAGCGACACGATCGTGCGGTACGACCGAAGAGGAATTGACGTGCAGTTCCGCCTTTCCGAAGGCCGTAAGTATTACTTCCGCAACATCACCTGGACGGGAAATTACCTCTACACCGCAGCAACACTTGACAAAATCCTGGACATCAAGAGGGGCGATGTGTACAACAAAGAATTACTCGATAAAAAGACAACCTTCAATCCAAAAGGAGCTGACATCAATGGCCTCTACATGGACGACGGTTATCTGTTCTTCAACTGCACACCGGTTGAAGTGGCTGTTGTGGGCGATTCGATCGATGTGGAAATGCGCATTTTTGAAGGCGATCAGGCTACGATAGATAAGGTGATTATTTCCGGGAATGAACGGACCAGCGACCATGTTATCCGGCGGGAATTAAGCACGGTGCCTGGTAACAAATTCCGACGTTCCGATATCATTCGCACCAACCAGATTCTCTCATCGATGGGGTACTTCAACCCCCAAAAAATTGAACAGGACATTCGGCCCAACCCCGCCAACGGTACAGTTGACATTGAATGGAAAGTTGAAGAACAATCGAACGACCAGATTGAACTCTCCGGTGGCTGGGGTGGCGCATTTGGCTTTGTTGGCACGCTCGGGGTAACCTTCAATAATTTTTCAGCCCGAAACATCACCAACTTGAAAAAATGGCGCCCGCTGCCGGTGGGCGACGGGCAACGCTTATCCCTGCGCATGCAGGCCAACGGCCGCTCATTCCAAAGCTACAGTTTCTCGTTCACAGAACCCTGGTTGGGTGGGCGCAGACCGAATTCCCTCACAGTAAGCCTGAACCACTCCATTACCCGCGGTATCGCAGGAACCGGAGGACGATTTGAGTTCACAGACGATCGATCCCTACGCCAGAGCGGTGTTACCTTCGGGCTTGGCCGGCGCCTCGAGTGGCCCGATAATTACTTCACCTTACAAAATTCCTTGCAGCTGCTTCGGTATCGTTACAATAACTGGAACGGACTACCGGCCGGAGAGGGAGATACCTACCAATTCTCATTTGAAACGGTGCTTTCCCGAAACAGCATCGACAACCCGATGTATCCAACCAGCGGCTCCCAAGTATCGCTTAGTGCGAAACTCACCCCGCCGTACTCGCAATGGCGCGATCCGGCGCTCTATGAGCAGGGACTTCAAGAGCGCTTCCGGTGGGCCGAGTTTCATAAATGGATGCTGGATGCGAGGTTTTATGTGAAGCTGCTCGGCAGTTCCAAGCCGAACGGCAGAAGCCTCGTTCTGGAAGCAAAAGCCCACTACGGCTTTATCGGGTCGTACTCACGAACGCTTGGCCCCGGCCCTTTCGAACGATTTGTAGTGGGTGGCGATGGGCTAGCCGGCGGATTCAATGCATTTGTGTTGGGGCAGGAAATTGTTGGACTCCGGGGTTACCCGAACAACTCCGTGACACCTCCTAATTATGCGGCCGGCCGCAACCAAAACGATATCTGGGGTGGTATCGCGTATACCAAATTGGGCATGGAGCTGCGCTACCCGGTAACCACCGGCCAAGCCGCTACCATTTACGGCTTTGTATTTACGGAAGCCGGTAACAATTGGGACAATTTCTACCAGTTCAATCCGTTTAACCTCTATAAATCTGCCGGCGTGGGCGCACGCATTTTCATGCCTGCTTTTGGTTTAATTGGACTAAACTGGGCATATGGATTTGACACACTACCGGGCGCTACCGAGCGGAGTGGCACCCAATTCCACTTCACGATCGGTCAACAAATTCGCTGATATGCGGCTTTTGTGGTTTGTGGTTTTTGCCTGTATTATTTTCGGCAGGAATATTGCACTAGCACAGAAGTTTGGGTATATCGATTCAGAATTTATTCTGGGTAAAATGCCCGAGTATGCCAAAGCCCAGGCTGAAATCGACCAGCTTTCGGCCGCCTGGCAGAAAGAAGTGGAAGAAATGCAAAAGAAAACAGAAAGCCTGTATGCGGCTTACCAAGTCGAGCAGGTACTGCTGACCGAAGAAATGAAGCAGGAACGCCTGGGGGAAATCCGTAAGAAAGAAACGGAATTGAAAGACTACCAAAAAAAGGTTTTTGGCTTTGGTGGCCTGTTTTTTTTGAAAAAACAAGAATTGATTAAACCTTTACAGGATAAAGTTTTCGATGCAGTTGATAAAGTGGCCAAATCAAACCGTTTGGCTGTTATCTTTGACAAGGCAGGAGAACTTGTGATGATTTACACGGACCCACGCCATGATTACACCGACTTTGTGTTAGAGGAACTCGGGCTGGGTGATCCAAACGATAAAATAAAATGACCGCTATTTTGAACACGAAAAAAATGAAAACTATCGTACTCGCTGCAGGTTTGATCTGCGCTTCCCTGATGACCCAGGCCCAAACCACCCAGAAAATCGGTTATGCTGAATGGGAATATATTTTCAATCAGCTGCCTGAGTTCAAGAAAATCGATGCCGACCTGAAAACGCATATCACCCAGCTGGAAAACCAGCTGAAAGCGAAGTACCAGGACTACGAAAACAAACTCAAAGCCTACCAGGGGATGCCGGCTACAACTCCGGATGCCATCCGCGCAGACAAAGAGCGGGAATTGACCCAAATGCAGGAAAGCATCACGAAATTCCAGCAGGATGCTGAGGCATCGAGTCGCAAGAAGCAGAGCGACCTGATGGAGCCTGTTTACGCGAAAGTCGGGAAAGCGATTTCAGATGTGGCCAAAGAACAGGGTTACACATTTATCATCAATCCGCAGACGGTACAGGGTGCAGACATCCTATTATACAGCGACGAAAAATTCAATATCTCTGACCTTGTGCTGAAGAAACTCGGGGTAACACCAGCCCCTGCACCGGCCAAAACAAATTAGATTTGGCGGCAGCACGCCCGGCTCCGCTTATGCCGTGGGCCGGGTATGTATACCAGTGGCGTCTTGGCATCTATCAATTTGCCAAGGCGACTATTGGCAGATTGTGTCGCGTCTGGATTTGAAGATCCCAATCCGAGTTCTTGCGTCACCGCTTAGAATTGGCTTTTGGATGGGCCTGCTGATACACTTTTTTCAGTTTTTCAATGGAGTTGTGCGTATACACCTGGGTAGCTGCCAAACTTGTGTGGCCCAACAAGTCCTTTACAGCGTTGATTTCTGCCCCTTGATCCAGTAAGTGGGTAGCATATGTATGACGCAACACATGGGGGCTTTTTTTATCAACAGATAGTGCCGGCTTGAGGTAGTGCCTGACGAGTCGGTAAACAAACATCGGGTACATCGGTGTTCCCCGATCGGTAACCAGCAGAACGCCGCTATGGTCAGGGAATTCCAAATTGCGGATCTTTTGGTAGGCCGCCACGCGAGCTGTCAGGGAGTCCGCTATCGGAATTACCCTTTCCTTGTTTCGTTTACCCAATACCTTTATTGTCTGCTCCCGCAGGTTGACGCGTTTGTCGTCCAGCGAAATCAACTCGGCCAAACGCATGCCAGTTCCATAAAGTAGTTCGAGGACAACCTGATTACGGATACCGGCAAAGTCATTTCCGAAATCGTGATGATCTAGGAGCAGGTTCATTTCGCCCTGCGCTACAAATTGAGGCAACTTCTTCGGGGTCTTCAGTACCCGTACCTTCTGCATTGGGTTTTTTGAAATGCGGGCCTCCTTCATCAGGAAAGCAAAAAAACTGCGCAGACAGGCTACTTTTCGATTGATCGAGGTATTGTTGAGCTCGGTTTGACTCAATTCTACCAGCCAGGCCCGTACCATGGCGTAGGTGGCCTGGTCCGGGGTGCTCTCGTATACGGTATGCAGAAAATTGCGGAATTGCGTCAGATCAACCTGGTACGAGCGGATTGTTTTCGGGCTATACCGCCTTTCAAACTGGAGGTACCGCAAAAATGAATCAACAACGTTACCCAACTCGTGCATAGCGAAGATGAAAGTAAAAAAAATGCCCCGATTGATCACGTCAACCGGGGCACTTTCTAAATCACTGGTGTATTCCGATCAGTAATTGTCGGAAGCGTACTGCTTTTGGCGGTAGGCTGCGCGAAGGATCTCGTTTCT